>JAADDB010000239.1 GCA_013154135.1 Chloroflexota bacterium | reverse complement strand
TTAATCGTTAATCGTTACTTCAGCTTTTCTTGGCCTTTTCTTCAGCCCCTCAGACTAAAGTGATATTAGAGAACACCTTACACAGTCACATAAAGGGGAAAGTAGGATGACAACAACGACGATGGCTCGTTTCGCTCTGGGCCAAAAGAACCATTGGCGTGACATTCTGACACGGGAGTGGTTACTGCTCGTCTCCCTCGCGGGATGGGTGGGGACTTCGCTCTACGTGGGGCACAGGCCCACATACACGGTACGGGAATGGCAAGTGCTGTACATTCTCTTCCTCCTCTTCTTGATAACGACGGGGCTGAAACACGCGGGGGCTTTCACATATGTGGCCCGCCGTCTGGAACGAGGACATCATGTAGCCTGGAAGTTGACCCTGTTCACCATATTCCTGGCCATGTGGGTGACCAATGATGTGGCCTTGCTCATTGTTGTGCCGCTCACTATGAACATGCGACTCCCCCACAAAGCGCGATTGGTGACTTTGGAAGCCCTCGCGGCCAACGTGGGCGCCGCGCTCACACCGTTCGGCACCCCTCAAAACCTGTTCATCTACTGGTTCTACCAAATTCCCCCAGCAGCTTTCTTGCAAACCATCGCCCCCTTTGTGGGGACATTCACCCTTGCCCTGGGTTTTGTGGCCTGGTATCTGAAGCTCCCTTCCCCGACCGTGGAGGAGGAAGACCTTCCCCGGTGGACACGTCGAGCCACTGTCCACCTCCTCTGGCTGGGCATCCTCGTCCTGATGATCCTTCACCAACTGCCCTTGTACGTGGGACTTCTCCCGCTGGCATATGTCGCCCTGTTCGACCGCTCCAGCTTGCAGGTGGACTACGCGCTCCTCGTCACGTTCTTCTGCTTTTTCGGGATGACGGACAACCTGAGCCAGGTGATGGGCGGTTGGCTGGGGACATCCAAGCACGTGTTTCTTGAAGCCGTCCTCCTGAGCCAGGTGCTGAGCAATGTGCCCGCGACTCTGCTCCTTGTACACCATGTCAGTGATTGGGCGGCCCTATTGTGGGGAGTAAACGTGGGCGGTTTTGGGAGTCTCATCGGCTCCTTGGCCAATGTGATCGCGTACCGGATCTACACCAGCGAGGAAAAAGGAGGACGCCGGGAGTTCCTGATGACCTTCTCGGCCTTCAGTTACGCGGCTTTGGGCGCGGGCATCCTTCTGTATTTGGGGATGAGATATGGGCTGTGAGAAGAACCTCGGCTTCTTGTGAAGAGACGCGATATGGGATGAGTAAGGGGGACGGACCCGGCCATTGCCGAAAGGTACCGGCGCCTGTTCGACCAACGTCCAGAACCCCACGGCCAATAAAAAAGGCGGAGTGCGAACCCACACTCCGCCTTCAGTGCCCCCAAGGGGATTCGAACCCCTGTCGCGGGCTTGAAAGGCCCGTGTCCTAGGCCAGGCTAGACGATGGGGGCACAATGCACCCTATTCTACTCACATCCCTCCGGATGAGCAAGTTTACCCCACACCGTTGTCAGATGCGAGCTGAACCGGCGAAACAGGAACCGCATCTACCACCGCGTCTGTGGAAGAGACCTGAAGCACCTGAGTACCCCGCACCACTCGTCGTCGCACCGGGAACTCAGACGCGGGAAGCCGCCACACCCGTCCTTGCTCCGAGAGGACAAACACCTCATCCCTCTCCCGAACCCGGGTCACCACAGCCACCTCCAGCTGGGTTGAAAGACGCTGGCCCCATCCCCACGTCCAACCCGACTTCTTCCGAACGGGCAACCTGTGGCGCACCCCGCGCCCTTGCGCGGAGATGAGGAGGAGAAGTTCCTCTCCCTCCTCTAGCACCCCACCGGCCACCTCGTCCCCGGTCTGTAGGGACAGCATCAACTCCCGGTACAATGATACTATCCGGACGGGCAAATGGATCTGTCGCGTCTCCCGTGTCAGGACCAAAAGCACATCATCCTCCCACACGGGCAAGAACACCCGCGGCTCCCCCCACCACTCGGATATCCCGCGCAGCCGAGAATTCTCATACACCCGAGCTGTCACATCCCTCCCCTTGAAGCGGCGTACCCAGCCATGCCGAGTGACGAGCAGCCAAAAAGGAACCTCCTCCTGGGGCCAAGTGCCGGCCCACACAACCCGTTCCCCCGGCTCCAACGACATCAGGGGGGAAGGAGATGCCCCATCGGGGGCAGGACGCGCATCGGGGAGCTGTCCCGCGGAGAGCAGGACAAGGCGGTACCGGTTGGTCATCACCAACAGGCTCTCCGCTCCCGTCACCAAAAGCCCACGGACCACCCGATCCTCTGGAGACACGCGCAGGGTGGGAAAACCGGGATGACCTCGGGGTACCGGCGTGTACCCGTTCAACGAAACACAGGCCCCATGGCCTAAGGACGTCAGGAGAAGAAGACACCACTTGGCCGGGTATTTAGGTTTTGGCAATACTCCTTCACTCACCGAGCACATTACCCCTTTCTAGCCACGCGCCCAAGCGCGCGGCCACCATGTGTCGCCGAGGGACTTCACCCCCGGCGACACATAGACCTCCAACACCTCACTCCTTAGAAGAGACCGACAATGCGGCCCTCCTCGTCGATATCCACGTTCTCCGCGGCGGGATGCTTGGGCAACCCGGGCATAGTGCGGATCTCGCCCGCCAGCGGGTAGATGAAGCCCGCACCCACGGCCGCACGCACGTCCACAATGGGGAAGGTGAAGCCCGTGGGCGCGCCCTTCAACTTGGGATCGTGACTCAGGCTCAGGTGCGTCTTGGCAATGCAGATGGGCAAGTTGCCAAAGCCCGACGCCTCATAGCGCTTGATCTGGCGTTCGGCCTTGGGCTCGTACTTCACATCTGCCGCGCCGTAGATCTCCTTGGCAATGGTCTCGATCTTCTTCTTGATGGGCCAATCCAGCTCGTAGAGGAAGTGGAACTCGTTGGGCTGATCGGCTGCGGCAGCGACCGCCTCGGCCAGGGCCACCGCGCCCTTGCCGCCTTCGGCCCAGTGGGTGGCGACCACCGCGTCGAACGCGCCCGCGTCCCGGGCGATGCGCTTGATGGCCTCGTACTCCGCCTCCGTATCCGTGGGGAAGGAGTTGATGGCCACGACCACGGGCACGCCGTGCTTGCGCACGTTCTCGATCTGCTTGATCATGTTGGCCGCGCCTGCTTCCACATCGGCCACGTTCTCCTCCAACAGCTCGGGCGGAAGAGGTTTGCCGGGCACGATCTTGTACTTGCCCGTGTGCGCCTTGAGCGCGCGCACGGTCACCACCAGGACCGCGGCATCGGGCTTCAGCCCACTGTAGCGGCACTTGATGTTGAAGAACTTCTCCGCGCCGATGTCCGCACCAAAGCCGGCCTCGGTGATGAGGTAATCCGCGGTGCGGATGCCGATGAGGTCGGCCAGGATGGAGGAGTTGCCGTGCGCGATGTTGGCAAAAGGTCCCGCGTGGACAAGGGCCGGTGTGTTCTCCAGGGTCTGGAGAAGGTTGGGCTTGATGGCCTCCATCATCAACACCGTCATCGCTCCCGCGGCCTTGATATCCTCCGCGGTGAGAGGCTTGCGTTCGCTCTTCTTCCCACGGGTGTAGCCCCAGACCACCCGACCCAGGCGCTCACGCAAATCCTTCAGGCCGGTGGTCAACGCGAGGATGGCCATCACCTCGGACGCCACCGCGATGTCAAAGCCCGTCTCCCGGGGCACACCATCGGACTTGCCGCCCAGGCCGATGACCATGTTCCGCAGGGCCCGGTCGCTGATGTCCACCACACGACGCCAGGTAATGCTGAAGGGGTCGATGTTCAACTCGTTGCCGTGATGCAGGTGATTGTCGATCATCGCGGCCAACAGGTTGTTCGCCGCGGACACCGCGTGAATGTCCCCGGTCAGGTGGAGGTTGAACTGCTCCATGGGGACCACCTGGCTGTACCCGCCCCCAGCGGCTCCCCCTTTGATCCCGAACGTGGGGCCCATGCTGGGCTGGCGGATGGCAATGACCGAGCGTTTGCCCAGGTGCTTAAACGCCTGCCCCAGGCCAACCGTGGTTGTGGTCTTCCCTTCGCCCAAGGGGGTCGGCGTGATAGCCGTCACCAGGATGTATTTCCCCATTGGGCGGTCCTTCAGTTTGTCCAGCACATCCAGGTGGATTTTGGCAATGTAATTCCCGTAGAGGTCCAGATCATCCGGGGACAAACCCATCAACTCAGCGATTTCCTGAATGGGGCGCAGCTTTGCTGCTTGGGCTATTTCCAGGTCTGTAGGCATGATGACCGCTCCTTTGCGAGTGTGAGGCGTCCTTTTCGCATGGCCGGGTTATGTTGTCTGACAACCGACAAATTCATTATACCGCAAACTGGGCGGGGGACAAAACTAGTGAGTAACGAATAACGATTAAGGGGGGGACCAGTACATTGCCCGCGGAACGAGGAGCGCCCTTGCGGGGCGCGAGGTCGGTTTCCGGCCGGCGTATCCTTCGCCGTTCTCAGTAACCTCTTGGCGGCGGATCAGAGCTCAGTTGTAAGCCGATCAATGGGCCCGTGGGGGCGCACGGCCGTGTGCGCCGACCTCTTGGCGGCGGACGGGGCTGTGGAGTAAGGAGTAACGATTAACGATTGACGATTAAGAGGGGTAGGCTGGCTTTCTCCTTCGTCGCCCCGTACTAGGCAGGCGCACGGCCGTGTGCTCTTACCCGTTGTGAACGGCCATGTGTGTTCATGCCGATCGCCCGGGGCTGAACCCCCGGGCTAAATGGGGAGAAGCCCCCTTCGGGGGCTCTGTTCGGAGGGACGTGACCGGCCGAGAATCGCCACAAACGGCCGTGTGGAGCCTTCCCGCCCCTGTTACTCGTTACTCGTTATGCGTTA
>JAADDB010000041.1 GCA_013154135.1 Chloroflexota bacterium | reverse complement strand
AAGTATCGCCACACACGGCCGACGTTGGCCCCTACCCCCCTTACTCGTTACTCGTTATGCGTTAAGCTCTTCGCCCATCCAAGCCAACCTCATCCTCCAGCCAACCCCCTTAATCGTTACTCATTAATCGTCAATCGTTACGTCAATCGTTACTCCTTATCGCCCAAACGGGGTCGCCTACTTGGACGTTCCAGGCCTGGGCCGCGTTCCCCTCCCGAAGGGAAAATTCCAAGGTGCCGTTGCTGCCGATGAGGGCCAACGGGGCCCCTACCGGAACCTCCGCATACGCCCGGTGTAGTCCCCGCAGCTCCTGGTCGTCCACGCGAAAGCGCCATTCATCCGGATCGCCTTCCAGCATGTGTGCGGGGATGTTGGTCACAATGTTCCCGAAGTGGTCCACGTGGACGACAATGCCCACGATCCGGCCCTCTTCATCCACCCGCGGCGCGGGCCAGTCCAGGCGTACCAGCTCTTCCGGAGGGATGGGAGTGCCCAGGGCGGAAAGGGGAACGCCTCGGGCCACGTACGCGGCGACCGGCGCGAAGACATCCCGGCCGTGAAAGGTGTGACTCACCTCCCGGCGCCAGTACGTGGGATTGTCCAGTTGGACCACCTCCAGGGGGTGTTCTCGCTGCAGGATAGGAGTTAGGAGCCCGTTATCCGGGGCCACGTAGAAGGCCCGTTCTGTGCGCACCACCAGCGCACGGCGTTCCGTTCCCACCCCGGGGTCCACCACCCCCACGTGGACGCTCTGGTCTGGAAAATAGCGCGTCGACGTGTCCATCACATACGCCCCTCGCCACACATCCTGCGGGGGGATCTCGTGGGTTACATCCACCAAATGGACATTGGGCGTGATGCTCAGGATCACGCCTTTCATCGCGGCCACATATGGGTCGCGGGTGCCGAAATCCGTCGTCAGCGTGATTACGCGCGGTGTGGGCATACAGGCTCCTTTGAGTGGGATGAAGTACACCTCATCTTACCCCTGGGCGGACGTTTTGCCAAGAAAAGGGGTGGTTAACGAGGAACGCGTAAGGGGCCCGAAGGACAAGACTTGTGTCTGAGCGACGCGACAAAATGCTTCCACTTCGGGATGAGAAGAGCGGTTTTGTGGCGGGGCGAGGACATGGTCCTCCATCAGGTGGGGATTTCGGATTTTGAAACCCAACGCCTAATCCCCGAGACCCATTTCACACTCCCTTGCCGTGCGTGTTACAATGCGCCGGGAGCCAGAACCATGAACACACCCTGGTACATCTATCCAAGTGTCATAGCGGCCGGGTTTCTCGCCGGCTTCATCAACACCCTGGCGGGCAGCGGGTCCCTGATCTCCCTGCCCATGCTCATCTTTGCCGGACTCCCCGCGAATGTGGCCAACGGAACCAACCGGGTAGCCATCCTCCTGCAGAACATCGTCGCGGTGCGGGGATATCGGGCTCGGGGGAAGTTCATCTGGCGGGAAGGACTCGCCTTTGCCCTCCCCGCGGCTGTCGGTGCAGTCGTGGGAGCCCGCATTGCCGTGGACCTGCCGGAAGCCCTCATGCGTCGGGCGATTGGCGCGATCATGCTCCTCATGCTCCTCGTCCTGCTGGTCAACCCCAAGCGGTGGATCCTGGGACGGGAAGGGGAAACCCCTCGGACGGTGGGGCCCCTGGAAGGGGTCATCTTCTTTCTCATCGGCATATACGGCGGGTTCATCCAGGCGGGCGTGGGCATCTTCCTCCTCGCGGGATTGGTTCTCGTGGCAGGCTATGACATCGTGCGGGCCAACGCCATCAAAGTCTTCATCGTCCTCTTCTTCACCGTGCCCGCGCTGGCCATCTTCCTGCTGAACCACCAGGTCAGCTGGGGGTGGGGACTCCTGTTGGCCGCGGGGAACATGAGCGGAGCGTGGGTGGGCACCCGTTTCGCGACCCGACCCGGCGCGGGCGTGTGGGTCCACCGACTGCTCGTGCTCGTCGTCCTGTATTCGGGATTCCACCTGTTGCTGAGGTGACACCATGCCCATCTACGAATATCGCTGCTTGACCTGCGGCAGACGGTTCAGCGTCTTCTACCGCACATACTCCGGCGCAGGCACACAAGCGACCTGTCCCCACTGCGGGGGAAACGACGTACAACGCCTCATCTCCCGCGTCCACGTCCGCGGGAGTGGGGGCTCTCAGGAGGAAGTGGAAGAGACATCCCGGTCAGAAGGGACAGTTTTCGGCCGCAAGGAACTGGAAGCGGCCCGTCGTCAGCGGGAAGAGTGGATTCAACAAGCAGATGCAGGAGAGTGAGCTATGGACATCCCACAAGTGGAATTGGGTTTTCTCCCCACGCCGTTACATTACCTTCCCCGTTTGACCCGGGCTCTGGGTGGACCGGAGATCTGGATCAAGCGGGACGACCAAACCGGATTGGCTACCGGGGGCAACAAGACCCGTAAACTCCGGCTCCTGGTGGCCGAAGCCCTCGCCCAAGGCGCGGACACCCTCGTCACCGGCGGCGCCATCCAGTCCAACCACGCGCGGCAGACGGCCGCGGCCGCGGCCCAGTTCGGCCTGGAATGCCACCTCATCCTCCGGGGCGAAGCTCCCACCACCCCCAACGGCAATCTCCTGCTGGACTACCTGTTGGGGGCTCACATCCACTGGGTGGATTCCAAGGAAGCCATGCACGCGACCTTGCCCACCGTGGCCGAAGCGCTGAGGGAAGTGGGCAAACAGCCCTACGTCATCCCTTACGGGGGCTCCAACGGGTTAGGGGCTGCCGCGTACGCCCTGGCCGTGGCCGAACTCCTGCGGCAGATGCCGGCCCCGGATTTCTTCGACGCGGTCGTCTTCCCCTCCAGCTCCGGGGGGACCCAAGCGGGGCTCGTCGCGGGGGCACACATCTTCGGCCTGAAAGGGGAGATTTTGGGCATCAGCGTGGATGAACCGGCTTCCCACCTGGCCGAGCGGGTGGCCCGTCTGGCCCAGGACGCGGCAGCCGTCCTGGATGTGGATATGTCCGTGGATCCCTCCCAGATCCGGGTGGATGACACCTTCCGGGGAGGTGGCTACGCGGTGGTCAGCGACCTGGAACGGGAGGCCATCCGGACGTTGGCCCGGTTGGAGGGCATTCTCCTGGACCCGGTGTACACGGGCCGGGCCTTTGGCGGGCTGATCCGCCTGGTGCGCAGGCGCCGATGGCAGGCCGGTCAGCGAATCCTTTTCTGGCACACGGGCGGCATCCCCGCTTTGTTCGCCTTTGCCCAAGAACTCATGTCCGGGGAGTAAGTCCTCTGTGACAGAAGCCAGGGATAGGGGAAGCGTAGGACGACGGGTGGCCCGAGCCGCGGGGCTGGTCATGGCCCTCTTCCTCCTCTCGCGCGTGACCGGTCTGGTGCGCCAGATGATCGTGGGGGCCTATTTCGGCACGGGCGCGGATTATGACGCGTACGTGGCCGCGTTCCGCATCCCGGACATGCTCTTCCAATTGGTGGCCGGCGGAGCTCTGGTCTCGGCCCTCCTCCCCACCTACACGACGGTCCGGACGCAGGAGGGGGAAGAGCGGGGGTGGATGCTCGCGTCCAATGTGGCCACCCTGGTCGTCCTCACCCTCACGGTGACCGCAGCCCTTGTGGCCCTGTTGGCCCCCTATCTGGTACGGCACATCCTCGTCCCGGATTTCCCGCCCGCACAGCAGGCCCTGACAACCCGACTCCTCCGCGTTCTCCTCCTCTCCACGGTGATATTCGGGGCCAGCGGGTTGTCCATGAGCATCCTCAACGCGCATCAGCACTTCTTCCTGCCGGCTTTGGCCCCGGTCCTCTACAACCTGGGGATCATCGTGGGCGCGGTGTTCCTCGGTCGCGTGTGGGGGGTGTACGGCTTGGCGTGGGGTGTGGTGTTGGGCGCGGCTTGGCACTTCAGCATTCAGGTGCCCGGGTTGTACCGGGTGGGCTGGCGATTTCGTCCCCACATCTCCCTATCCGACCCGGCCGTGCGTCAGGTGTTGCGGTTGATGGGGCCGCGCGTGCTGGGGCTGGCCGCGGTGCAGGTGAACTTCCTGGTGAACACGGTCCTGGCCAGCGGCCTGTCACCGGGACGGCTTTCCGCTCTGGACTACGCGTTCCGGGTGATGCTCCTGCCCTTGGGCATCTTTGCCCAATCTGTGGCCACGGCCGCGTTTCCCACCTTTGCCCAACAGGTGGCCGATGGCGACCAGGAGGGGATGCGACGTACCGTCTCCGCGCTCCTGCGCAACATCCTCTTTCTCACCCTGCCCGCGACAGTGGCCCTGTACACCCTGGCCCAGCCCTTGATCGCGGTCCTCTTCCAACGTCGGGCCTTTGACATCACCTCCACCCAGCTGACCGCGGTGGCCTTGCAGGCGTATGCCCTTGGCCTGTGCGGTCATGCGGTGGTGGAGATCCTGGCCCGCGCGTTTTACGCGCTCCACGATACCCGCACCCCGGTCCTCATCGGCATCACCGCCATGGCCCTGAACATCCTCTTGAACCTCTGGTGGATTCACCCATTGGGGCATACGGGCCTGGCCCTGGCCAACTCAGTAGCCACGCTGATAGAAGGCGGATGGCTGTTGGTCATGCTCCACCGACGGTTGGGAGGGGTGCTCACCCGGGAGTTGGGAAACAGCCTGCTCAAGCAAGTGGGGGCCGCGCTCCTCGCGGGGTGGAGCATCCTCTCCCTGGTCCATCTGATCCGGGGCGCCCCCGCGTGGCTTGTCCTGGGGCTAGGCAGTCTGTTGGGGATGGGCACGTACCTGGCCGTGGCCCTTCTCCTGAATTCGCCGGAGCTGGTAGAAGTGGGACGGCTGCTCAGGACCAGGGTATCACGGTGAGCAACACCCATCCGGTGCAGAAGGTGCAGACCATGCTCAGCGTGGGCCGGGCCAGGCGGTAGATGAAGGGTTCTGTGCCCTTCTTGGCAAAGCGGTAAATGAAATGGGGGACGAAGACCAACGGCGCCAGATAGGGCCATGGACTCAGGCACACCAACAATCCCACCACTCGTTCGGCCGCGCCCAGAAGTCGCATGCGATTGGTCACCCGCAAGTGGAAGGGATCCGTGTCGTGGACCAGTTCCAGGTGAAGCAGGGCCTCGATGACCGGGACCACGAAGACGAGGAAGATGAAGGCACTCAGGAGGAGCAGGTACACATCTTCCATCGTGTACGGCTTGAGGAGTATCCGCCAGGACCAGGTGGACGGGGGCTGGAAGAGCTTGACCGCTAAGAGCATCACTGCCACGTGCAGCCCCTGGTCTCCCACAAAATAGGCGAGCGCGAAGCGCCGCAGGTCGCGGAGGGGCCCGGTGCGTAAGGCGTCGATGAGCAGGTGGCCGAAACTGACCAGAAGTGCTGCTTTGATCCCCGCGGGCAGGCGGAACGTCACGCCGAGGGTGGCTGCCGTGACAATGGCCAGGTGGACCAGCAATCCCCTATAACTGTATCGTTTTTGTCGAGCAATGGTACCGGTTTGGAGGGCGAAGTCCCCGATGAGGTGACCGGTCAGCAAGTGAATGAATAGATTCATTAGCCAATTTCCAGAAGAGAATCGGAGGGGGCGGGACCTTGAGCACTGCTGGGGGATTCACACCGACCGCGACCCCTCACTCCGTTGAGCGCAAGAGCGCTCCGAACCCCGGAAAGCCCACAAACCTTGTACCTCCTCACAGCCATCTAGGGCATGCAGACCAACCAGCCCACCTCGCTTTCCATTATATGTGACTTTTGCCAACTTTGATATGACAGTTACCTGACAGATTTCCACTATTGGGTAGGGAGTAAGTATCAGGTGTTAGACACTGGGGTGTGACGGACAAAACTTGGTAGCATCTTGGCGGCGGACGGGGCAGGGCCTAACGAGTAACGAGTAACGATTAACGATTAAGAAGGGCACATGACCGGCCGAGAATCGCCCCGCACGGTCCACGATGGCGTTTCCGCCCCTTTACTCGTTACTCGTTATGCGTTAGGCTCTTCACCCACCCCGGCCGACCTCGCCCTTCCGCCAACCCCTTAATCGTTAATCGTCAATCGTTACTCCTTAATCATTCATCCCTCCTCACTCGCCGCCTTACCGACCGCGTGAGACGTATGGATTGCCGCGGATCGCGAATCGCCAGGGTACGGTCAGGGCCCGTTCGTCCCCGCGGACCCCGACACGCGGGCCGCGGACAATCTCCTCCGGGGGGACGCTCTCGCCCTGGGCCACCCACAACTCCCGGCCCAGGCACAGATCGTGTCCGTTGAAGCGCAAATCAATGGCCAACGCCTGACACAGCTTCCCCGGTCCGTTCGTCAACTCCCTGTCCGCACGCCCCCCGCGCAACCGGCGCATCACCTCCACACCTTCCACCGGCTCCAGCGCCCGGATGAGCACCGCGGCCGGGTATCCGGGACGTTCGGTGACCACGTTCAGGCAGTGGTGTACCCCGTAAATCAGGTACACGTACGCGTACCCGGGTGGGCCGAACATCACCGCGTTCCGTGCTGTTCGGCCCACTGACGCGTGGGAGGCCTTGTCATCAAGACCAACGTATGCCTCCGTCTCCACGATACGCCCCACCAAAAGCTGGCCCTCATACTCCCGCACAAGGTAATGGCCCAGCAACTCCTGGGCCACTTGGACGGTGGGACGATCGTAGAAAGAGCGGGGTATCGGCGTCCACGCGCGTGTGTTCATGGACTCGACCCTCCTTATTGTGGGCAGTGGCAGAAAGAGTTTGTGGTGGTGGGCGCTCAACGATGAAGACGAGGTCAGCTGACCGCCAACCTCGTCTTCATCGTTTCCCTTCATTCACTCCACCCGAGGACGGCCGTAGAGGTACCAGTACTTTTGGGGATCGTAGTCCTCCGGGTCGTGACCGACCCACACAAAGTCGCCCGGTTCCCAGTGTGCGCGGAGCCACGCGTCCAATTGCTCCAACAGTTGGACCTGCTCGGGATCCAGGGGGAGGTGTAAACGCTCCATCTCGTCCAGGAGCGTGGTCAGTCTCACCCGGTTGTGGACCTCGGCCGGGTAATCCGCGGCCTTATCCGGGTTCTCCCGGAGCTCGTCCAGGTACCACTTCCAGGAATGGAGATAGCTCTTGAACTCCCGTCGGAAGCGTTGGGCCACCAGGTCCCGATACTGGCGCACAAACCGCTCATACGCGTCCCGGGCCTTGCGGACCCTCTCCCGCTCCTCCGGAGGGAGCTCGTCCAAGTGCTTTTCCAGGAAGTTCAAGCGTTCCACAAGCCCACCCAGGGAGAGTTTGGGCAGCTCATCGCCCCAGGGCGTGTGAACGATGAGTTGACGAAAGAGCTCGTCGCGGACAATGTAATCCTCCAACTCCTCCACCATCTTTTCCACTGTAAGGAGCGTGGTTATCAGCTCCCGATATCGATCGCGTGTCATCCGTGCACCTCCTCCACAGATTCAAGAATCCAACACCGCTTCCAACGCCTCGGACAGGGTACGGGCTTTGACCAGGCGCAGGGTCGAGCCATCTTCCTTGAGCTTGGAAGCCCCTGTCCGTGGGACCACCGCGCGGGAGAAGCCCAAATTGGCCGCCTCCTGGAGCCGCCGCGGCAAATGGGCCACGCTGCGCAGCTCCCCACTCAGCCCCACCTCGCCGATGAGTACCACATCCGCGGGCACGGGCACATTGCGCACGCTCGAGGCAATGGCCGTGGCCACAGCCAAATCCGCCGCGGGCTCATCCACGCGCAGTCCTCCCACCACATTGACGAACACATCCTGATCGCTCAACCGCAAGCCCACCCGTTTGGTCAACACCGCGGTCAGCAAGAGCAACCGGTTGAATTCCACCCCATTGGCCGTGCGCCGCGGCTGGCTGAAGGATGTGGTGGACGTGAGGGCCTGCACTTCGATGAGCAAAGGCCGCGTCCCCTCCATGGTCACCGCGATGGCCGAGCCCGCCGCGTTGGGCAACCGTTCGGCCAAGAACGCGGCCGAGGGGTTCGGCACCTCCTGCAACCCCTTTTCCCCCATCTCAAAGATGCCCACCTCATTGGTGGACCCGAAGCGGTTCTTCACCGCCCGCAGCACCCGGTAGGAGTGGAACCGTTCTCCCTCAAAGTAGAGGACCGTATCCACCATGTGTTCCAGAACGCGGGGGCCGGCGATCGTCCCCTCCTTGGTCACATGGCCCACCAGGAAAAGGGGAATGTGATGGGCCTTGGTCAGGCGGAGGAGCCGGGCCGCGCACTCCCGCACCTGACTCACGTTGCCCGCGGCCGCGGGCAGGGCATCGGAGTAGATGGCCTGGATGGAATCCACCACCACTAGCGTGGGGTCCATGGTCTCAATGTGCTGGAGGATGGTCTCCAGGTGGATTTCGGCCAGGATGTAGAGTTGGGGCGCGGTGATGCCCAGCCGTTGCGCGCGCAACTTCACCTGCTGTGCGCTCTCCTCGCCCGTCACGTACAACGTGGGCCCGACCCGGTTTGCCAGCTCCGCGGCCAGCTGGAGGAGCAGGGTCGACTTGCCGATGCCGGGCTCTCCACCCACCAGCACCCCCATGCCCGGGACAATGCCCCCGCCCAGGACGCGACGCAACTCCCCCATGGACACGGGCAACCGCTGGAACCCCTCCGTCTCAATCTCGGGCAACGCGCGCGGGGGGGTGGTCTCCACCAGCGGCATACTCGTCCTCCCTTCCCGTCGGGGATCCCGGGAGGAGACCCGTTGTTCCACCAACGTGTTCCACTCCCCACAGGAGGGACATCGGCCCATCCACTTGGGATAAGTGGCACCGCAATGGGTGCACACGTATTGTACTCGTTGCTTTGCCATACCTCCCTCTCCACCATTCCGCGCTGGGCGGTCACCCCGAGTGCGGGCACGCGGATTCCGCCCGCACACCACCCAAGGCCGTTCTCTTGTCCGTCAATCAGCAACCCGGCCTACGTGGATGGCAACGCTGCCGAACAAGAGTCGCCTATAGTATACATCCTTTAGCCCAACTTGTCGCATTATATCCGCCAACGTATCCGCATCCGGAAAAGGAAGGGTGGAATGGGGAAGATAGGTGTACGCGTCACGAGCTCTTCCCACCACCCCGCCGATGAGAGGGACCACGTGGAAGAAGTAGAAGTGGAACACAGGCCGCCAGAGGGAGGGAGGGGGCTGGGAGATCTCCAAACACACCACCCGACCGCCGGGCCGGACGACCCGTCGTTGCTCCGCGAACGCCTGGGCGATGTCCGCCACATTGCGCATCATGAAGCCGCTGCACGCCGCGTCAAAACTGTTATCCGCGAAGGGCAAGGCCAGGGCGTCGCCCTGGATGAAGGGCAGCGTGCCGCGGGGATCCTTGCGCCTGCCCACGGCCATCATCTCCCACGTCAGGTCCACCCCCACCGCGCGCGCGTGGGGATGAGCGCGCAAGGCCTCGTACGCGATATCCCCCGTCCCTGTGGCCACATCCAGGAGGGTACCGCCCGGGGGCAGTTCACACAACTCCACCACCAGCCGCCGCCATCGCCGGTCCAGCCCCCCGGTCATGAGTCGGTTCATCAGGTCATAGCGCGCGCTGATGCGCGCGAACATGCGCTGGACGTATTTGGGTTTCTCCTCGGGGAGGGGTAAATATGTGGTGCTCATGAAGTCTGCCTGTAACGAGAGGCTTTCAACGCGTGCCAATCCGCCGCGGTGAGCACGCGCGGTTCACCGAACTGCCGGGCCGTCAGGTAGATGTACGCCATTTCCTCCGCGAGGAGAACCCGGGTCAGGGCCTTATCCACGTTGGGTCCGGTGACCAGGATGCCGTGGTTGCCCAAGATCACGGCCGGGGCTTCCCCCAACTTCTCCGCCACCGCGTGGGCCAGCTCCTCGGTGCCCGGCGTGATGTAGGGCACAACGGGGAGCCGTTCCGCGTTCAGGTAGAGGAAGAAATCCGCGGTCATCGGGGGCAGTTCCCACCCCAGCGCGGAGAGTGCGATAAGGTGGGGCGGGTGACAGTGGATGATCACCCGGGCTTCCTCCCGGACCTGATAGGCCGCCAAGTGCATGGGCAATTCGGATGAGGGCTTGAACGCGTTCAGCGATTCCCCTGTGGGGAAGGCCACCTGGGCGAAGAGTTCCGGGCTGAGCGCGTTCAAGCGGGATCCGGTGGGGGAGATGTACACCACATCCCCCTGACGAAAGCTCACATTACCACCACTGGCCAACACAAGGCCGCGGCGGACCAACTCCGCCGCGGCGTCACTCAACTCACGCAGGATATCTGTCACGTCCATAAACCGCTATGTGGTTACCTCCCTGTAGGGTACATGACTGATGCGCATCAACTTATCCCACCGGTGCAGGGCCCGGATGCGCCGGATGGTACCGGATTTGGAGCGCATTTGCAAGGATTCGGTAATGGCTCCCTGGCGGGTGTACTTCACCCCCGCGACCAGTTCGCCGGTGGTGATGCCCGTGAGCGCGAAGAACACGTTGTCCGATTTGACCAGGTCGTCGATGGTGAGGACCTGGTTCAAGTCCAGACCCCGGGCTTCGGCCAGGCGTTTTTCCTCCTCGTTGCGGGGCCACAACATGGCCTGGAACCCGCCATCCAGGCATTTGAGCGCGGCCGCGGCCACGACAGCCTCGGGCGAGCCGCCGATGCCCATGAGCACGTCGATGCCCGTGTCGGGCATGGCCGCGGTGATGGCTGCGGCCACGTCGCCGTCCATGATCAGGCGGATGCGCGCGCCCGCCCGACGGATCTCCTCGATGAGCTCCTTGTGCCGAGGCCGGTCCAGCACCATGACCGTCAGTTCGGTCACGGGTTTGCCCATGGCCCGGGCAATGCGTTGCAAGTTGTTCTCCACCGTGTCCGTGATGTCGATGACGTTTTTGGCCTCGGGGCCGACCGCGATCTTGCGCATGTAGACCAGGTGTTTGGGGTCGAACATGGAACCCCGTTCGGACGCGGCCACCACCGCCAACGCGCCGGGACGTCCTTCCGCGGTGAGCCGCGTGCCGTCAATGGGGTCGACCGCGATGTCCACTTTCGGGGGACGACCGGTGCCCACCCGTTCGCCGTTGTACAGCATGGGCGCTTGGTCCTTCTCCCCTTCCCCGATGACCACAATGCCGTCCATGTCCACGGTAGAAAGCATGAGACGCATGGCATCCACCGCGGCCTGATCTGCGGCGATCTTGTCCCCGCGGCCCACCCATCGGGCCGCGGCCAGGGCAGCGGCTTCGGTGACTCGCACCAAATCCATGCCCAGATTCCTATCGGGGGGTCTTTGTGATGACATGACACCTCCTTTGCTGTCCGTTTTTGTCATCACCGCCGCGCCGGACGTGGAGCGGCGGAGTGAGACCCGTATCTCACGCGCCGAACCGGCTCAGACGCCCGGCATGCCCCATCATCAGGGGGACCAGGTGGGGTGCGGGGAGGACGCTGTAGTACCCTTTGGCGCATTCCCGTTCCCCAAAGGCCTGAGCTCCGTCCGGCATCGCGTTTTCCGCCCACAGGAGGAAGGGCACGGGATGCCAGGAGTGGGAGCGGAGTTTGGCCGGCGTCGCGTGGTCCCCGGTGATGAGGAGCACATCGGGCTTCAGCTCCATGAGCTCGCCCACGTGTCGGTCCACCTCCTCGATGACCTGCACTTTGGCCTGGAAGTCCCCATCCTCTCCCCGACTGTCCGTGGGCTTCACGTGGAGGAAGAAGAAGTCGTACGCGTCCCAGTGGGCCTTCAGCGCGGCGAACTCCTCCTCAATGGAACTGCCATGGGAAAGGAGCTCCATGCCCACGAGCCGCGCGACGCCCCGGTACATGGGATACACGGCAATGGCTCCCGCCTTCACCCGGTAGATTTGGGTGAACTGGGGCAGTTGGGGGTCCTTGCCCCATCCCCGCAGGTTCAGACAGTTGGCCCGGGGCTCATCCTTGAGCACTTCCCGAGCCTGGGCGATCCACTGGTTGACCAGCTCCGCGGTGCGTCGGGCTTCGGGCGTGTCCTCCAGCGGCCGCACGGGGAGAGGGGGCTTGCCCGTGACCAGGGGGTCGGTCTCGGAGAGTTTGTCGGAGAGTCCTTCCCCCCGCAGGACCAGTGCGAAGCGGTGTTCTTTCACGGGCAGGACGAAGATCTCCACCCCGGGCAGGTGAGTGCGCTCTTGCAGCTTACGGGTCAGACGGATGCATTCCTCCGTGGAGATGCGCCCCGCGCGGCGGTCGATAATCCGCCCTTCCTCGTCCATGGTGCAGAAGTTCCCCCGCGCGGCCACATCCTGGGGTTGTAGGTCAAAGCCGATGCCCAGGGTTTCCAACACGCCCCGGCCCACCTCGTAGCGCACGGGGTTGTAGGAGAAGAGGGCCAGGTGTGCCGGCCCACTGCCGGGAGTCACGCCCGGGGCGATGGGGATGTGCAGGCCGGTGCTCCCCTCCCGGGCCAGACGGTCCATGTGGGGAGTGTGGGCGGTTTCCAACTCCGTCTTTCCCTCCGGGGTGAGGGGGAGTCCCCCCAGCCCGTCCATGACCAACAACACCATCTTCGACCCGTTGGGTCGAGCCAGTTCGCTCATCAATGTCAAATCGGCCATAGATAGCCTCCTTCGTTTGGGTATCGGGCTTGAGTAGACGAACGACGAACGACGACCGACGAACGACGACCGACCAACGACGGACGTTGGGGCGATGCCGGTTGTTATCGTTCATCGTCAATCGCTACGCTTCTCCAATCGCCGAAGAATGGTGTCCCGGACCACCTGGGGATCCGGCGGCAGGTAGATGGGTGGATTGGCGTACCGGGCCACCACGTCCTTCAAGGTGTTCTCGTGGTATTTCATCTTGAATTGGGTGAACTTGAGTCCGTGGGCAGTGGATACGACCACCACCCGGTCGTGCTTGGCAATGACCCCGCGCTGGGCCAGTTTCATCAGCACCGCGAGCGCGACCCCTGTGTGCGGGCACGTGTACATGCCTGTGCGGTCGGCCAGCGCGGCCGCGTTGGCTAACTCGTCCTCGCTGGCCTGCTCCACAATGCCGTTGAAGACCTTCAAGGTGTGCACGGCCTTATCATAGGAGACGGGATTGCCGATTTGTATGGCCGAGGCCAGGGTAGGTTGGGCCTTCACCACCACTTTCTCCTTGAAGCCCGTCTTGTAACTCTGGTACAGGGGATTGGCCCGTTCGGCCTGCGCGGCGACCAACCGGGGCAGTTTGTTGATGATGCCCAGTTCCTTGAGGAGCAGGAGTCCTTTGCCCAGTGCGCTGATGTTTCCCAGGTTCCCCACGGGGATGATGATCCAATCGGGCACAGCCCAGTCAAACTGCTGGACGATCTCGATGCTCACCGTCTTCTGCCCTTCGATGCGCAGGGAGTTCATGGAGTTGGCCAGGTAGATGGTTTCGTCCTGGGTGATTTCCTGGACCACGCGCATACAGCCGTCAAAGTCCGTGTCCAGGGCCAGGACCAAGGCGCCATGGGCGATGGGTTGGATGAGTTGGCCCAGGCTGACTTTGCCCTGGGGCAGGATGACGATGGCGGGGATGCCCGCGGCTGCAGCGTACGCGGCCAGGGCCGCGGAAGTGTCCCCGGTGGAGGCAGCAGCCACCGCGCGGATGGGTTTGCCCATCGCGCGCATCTGCTGCACCGCGGAGACGAGGACGGTCATGCCCAGGTCCTTGAAGGAGCCGGTATGGCTGTTGCCGCTGAGCTTGACCCACAAGTCGGGGACGCCGATCTGTTCCCCCAGCCGGGTGGCCTGGAAGAGGTTCGTGTTCCCCTCGAACATGCTCACGATGTTGTCATCGTCGATGTCGGGGAGGACCCATTCCTTGTAGCGCCAGACCCCGGACCCGTACGGCCACTGGGTGGTGCCCGCACGGTCCTCCATGAGGCGCATCCACGCGGACGCGCTGCGGTTCTTCAGCGCGTCCACGTCGTGGGCCACTTCCAGGAGTCCCCCGCATTTGGGGCAGCGGTAGATGACGTCGTAGACCGAGTATTCTCCCTCGCATCCCCGAAAACAGCGGAACCATGCTCGGTAACTCATGGCGGTTTCCTCAACAGTGTGGATTTTGCGGCCGGAAAACAAGGTTTAGCAGCGTCTCGGCGGCGGACGGGGCCGAGACGTAATGAGTAACGATTGACGATTAACGATTAAGGGGGGGAATGCCGGGCAGGCTCTTCGATACCAGGCTGGCCGGAAAAAGTCCCCACGGGGGAACCCTCCGGGGCGCACGACCGTGGGCCCTGCCGTTCATGAACGGTTATGTGTGGTCATGCCCGCTCGCCCGGGGCTGAACCCCATGTCAAGTCTTCTCTCTCTCCCCCTCTCCCAATGTTGGGAGAGGGGGCCTTGCGGTAGCACCCTTTACCCGCCAACGACCGAGGGGGTGAGGGCCTAAGCAGCCGACGTATTTCTATCCCGACGCCCGCCCGGGGCTAAACCCCCGGGCTAAATTTGGGGAAGCCCCCTCCGGGGGCTCTGGCCGGGCCCATGACCGGCCGAGCATCGTCATACCCGGCCATGATGGTTTTCCGCCCCTCTTACTCGTTACTCGTTATGCGTTAGACTCTTCGCCCCTCCCGGCCGATCTCACCCCTCAGCCAACCCCTTAATCGTTACTCTTTAATCGTTAATCGTTTTGAAAAGCCCCCTCCGGGGGCTCTGGATGGGCCGAGCATCGCCACACACGACCTATAATGGTTTCCCACCCTCTTACTCGTTACTCGTTATGCGTTAGACTCTTCGCCCCTCCCAGCCGACCTCGCCCTTCACCCAACCCCTTACTCATTAATCGTCAATCGTTAATCGTTACTCACTCCCTCCCCCTAGTCTATCACGCGCCTCGCCAAAATGTCTAACTTGGAATTACACCTCACGTAGCCCCCCATCTTCCTTTTGCCCCTTGTTACCCTATTTCCCGCGGGGGATGTTATACTAGAGGGCCGTGGATGATGAATGACCAACGACGAGCGACGAGCGACCAACGACGACCGACGACCGACGACCGACGAGCGACCACCGACGAACGACGAAGGGTTGAGGTAGTACCGGGTGTGGCAGCATCCGGATGTGTCGGACAATCAGTGGCGGATGTCTGGGAAAGAGGTCCACGATGAATGAGACCATCGAGTTGTTCACGGAAAATCCGTTGGAGGCAGGGTTACGCCTGGAGCGAACGCCCGAACCTCATGTGCTGGTCATCTTCGGCGCGTCCGGGGATTTGACCCACCGGAAGATCGTGCCGGCCCTTTACCGTCTGGCCACGCAAGGATGGTTACCCACAGGCTTCACCGTTGTGGGGTTTTCCCGCCGGCCTTGGAACACGGAGGAGTTCCGCCAGCGCATGAAGGAGGCCGTGCAAACCCACGTGGGCTCCGTGGACTTGGCCGTGTGGGAGACCTTTGTCCAGGGCCTGCACTACATGTCCGCGCAGTACGATGACCCAGAAGCCTACCGGCGTTTGCAGAATTACCTCCGGCGTATCGACGCGGAACGGGGTACAGGGGGAAACCGACTCTTCTACCTGGCCACGCCTCCCAGCGTCTTCCCCACCATCATCCAACGCCTGGGCCGGGATGGTCTGGCCCAAAGCCCGGGCTGGGTCCGCCTGGTCATTGAAAAACCCTTCGGCCACGACCTTCTCAGCGCACGGGAACTGAACGCGCTGGTCCGTCGCTACTTCCAGGAAGAGCAAATCTACCGAATTGACCACTACCTGGGCAAGGAAACCGTCCAGAACATCCTGGTCTTCCGCTTTGCCAACGCGATTTTCGAACCCATTTGGAACCGACGGTACGTGGACCACGTGCAGATCACCGTGGCCGAACAAGTGGGCATCGAACACCGGGCCGGATACTACGAACAAGCCGGCGCGCTGCGGGACATGGTCCAGAACCACCTGCTCCAACTCCTCACCCTCACCGCGATGGAGCCGCCGGTCGCGTTCGAAGCGGACGACGTGCGCAACAAAAAAGTCGACGTGCTCCGGGCCATCCCCCGCTATGCCGTGGACGAAGTGGCCCGCTACGTGGTCCGGGGACAGTACGGGCCCGGGTGGATCTTGGGCCAGCCGGTGCCCGGATACAGGGAAGAGCCCGGGGTCAATCCCCAATCCACCACCGAAACCTTTGTCGCGTTGCGCCTGCAGGTGAACAACTGGCGTTGGCAGGGAGTGCCCTTCTACCTGCGCACGGGCAAGCGCCTGCCCAAACGGGTGACGGAAATCGCAGTCCAGTTCCGGGAAGTCCCCCACCTCCTCTTCCCGGACTCGGACATCCTCATCAACCCCAACGTGTTGGCCTTGCGCATCCAACCCGATGAGGGCATCAGCCTGCGTTTTGAAGTCAAACAGCCCGGACCGGCCATGGTCGTTCGGTCCGTGAACATGGACTTCCAGTACGGCCGGGCCTTTGGTGTGCGCACACCGGACGCGTACGAAAGACTCCTGTTGGACGCGATGCTGGGCGATCAAACCCTCTTCACCCGGGCCGACGAAGTGGAGCAGGCCTGGGAAGTCATCGACCCCATCCTGCAAGCCTGGCAACGGGACCCTGCACCGGACTTCCCGAACTACGAAGCAGGCACCTGGGGGCCCAGAGAGGCCCACATGCTTCTGGCCGCGGAAGGACGCCGCTGGCGGAGGTTGTGAACCATGACCCAAGAGAACACCCTCATCCCTTTGGCCCAAGTGGAAAAACTCCTGCGGGAGAAGTGGCTGGTCACCGGAGTGCCCGGCGCGGCCCGCGCGTGCACCCTCAACCTGGTCGTCGTCCTTGCGCACGTGGATGAGCGGCCCGCGGTCCAGGACCTCCTGGCCCAAACCATCCAGCGTTACCCCAATCGAGCCCTCATCATCGTGCCCGACAACGATACCCCAGAGCCGGGCATGGCCGCGTCCGTGCGCGTCTCCTGCCCGGGCGCCGCGGCCCACCTCTACTGCTGTGAGCAGATCACCATCCACGTGCGGGAAGATGTGTGGCGCCACGCCCACAGCGCGGTTCTGCCCTTGCTCCTCCCCGAACTCCCCGTCAACATCTGGTGGCACCGCGCGCTGGATTTGGAAGACCCCCTGTTCGAGCGCTTGCAGACCCTGGCGGATGGGCTGTTGGTGGATGCCGCGGCCCAGGAAGACCCCGTCTCCACCATCCGAGCCCTGGGCCAGGTGTACGATCGCTTCCTCTGGGGCGCGATGGACTTGAGTTGGGCCCGGTTGACGCCCTGGCGTGAACTCATCGCCCAGGCTTTCGACCCCATGGAACGCCGGCCTTACCTGTGGGGCATTGAACACGTCACCGTGAGCGCAACCCCCACGCCCGCGGGAACCGCGGCCGCGCTCTACCTGGTGGGCTGGCTGGCCGGACGCTTGGGGTGGACGCCCCAAAGCACGTGGCGAACCCGCGGCCGCACCCGGGAACTCCACTTCACCCGCGGTGAGACCCCTATCCTCGTCACCGTGACCCGCAGCCGCCACGACTACCCCACTCCTCTGGTCCGGGTGCGCCTGGCCGCGAGGAGCACCACGACCGCGCGTTTCACCATCGAAGTGGGCGAAGAGCCCGACCTGGTCCACATCACCACGGATGTGGGCAGCGTACACGTGCGTCAAACCGTGCGCACCCGCTGGCCCGAACAGGCCCACGCACTGGGCGAAGCCCTCCGCATCAACGGCCAGGACCGCATTTTCCGGGAGGCGCTGGACATCGTCCTCTCCCTGCTTCCCTCATCCAATTCCTGAGAACGGAGGTGACCCGTGAACCGGCCACATGTGCACATCTCCCCGGCCGACCGGTGGAGCCAGGATGTGAGCGACGCGATAGCCCGCGTGATCGTCGGGGCTGTGGAGGAGCGGGGCCGGGCCACTGTGGCCCTTTCCGGGGGCCATACCCCCCGTCCCGTCTACGAACGCCTTGCTCACGCGCCCGTCCCCTGGGATCGCGTCCACCTCTTCTGGGGGGACGAGCGTTACGTGCCCCACCACGATCCCCGGAGCAATTACCGAATGGCCCGGGAGGTCCTCATCCAACACATCCCCATCCCGCCGGATCACGTGCACCCCATGCCGACCCATCATCCGGACCCGGACGTCGCGGCCCGGGAGTACGAGGCCACGTTGCGAGCCCACCTGTCCGAATCCTCCCCCTTTGACTTGGTGCTGTTGGGCCTGGGAGGGGATTGTCACACCGCATCCCTCTTCCCCCACACGCCCGCGCTGGAGGAGACCGAGCGGTGGGTCGTGCCCAACCCAGGGCCGGATGTGCTCCGGCTGACTTTGACCTATCCCATCCTCAACCAGGCCCGACTCGTCTTCTTCCTGGTGACCGGGGAGGGAAAGGCCCCCGTGGTCTACCGGGTGTTCCACGGTGAGGAGGATGTGCACACATGCCCGGCTCGGGGCATCCGACCCCGTCGGGGACACGTTCATTGGTGGTTGGACGAGGCCGCAGCCCGTGAGCTCACCCTGGAGTTCGGCAAGGAGGTGAACGCGTGAGCGAGAGCAAGGAACTCTTCCAGGTACTGGCGCCGGAGGTCGCTTGGCAGGTGTTCCGTTCCCACCTGCATCCCCACGTGCGCCGGGAGACGATTCCCACGGAGGACGCGTTGGACCGGGTATTGGCCGATGACCTTCTGGCTCCCCACGATTTGCCCATGTTCCGGCGGAGTACGGTGGACGGGTACGCGGTGGCAGCCCAGGACACGTACGGCGCGTCCCCCGGCTTGCCCGCGTTCCTCACTGTGGTGGGGGAAGTGCCCATGGGCCGCGCACCGGAGGTGGATGTGGGCGTGGGAGAGGCCGTCCTGGTCCACACGGGGGGCATGATCCCCGAAAGCGCGGACGCGGTGGTCATGTTGGAGAACGTCCAGCAGGTGGACGAGGAGAGCATAGAAGTCTTTCACCCCGTCGCGCCGGGGGAGAACGTGATCCAGGTGGGGGAGGACATCCGCGCGGGGGAACCCATTCTCCCCCGTGGGCATCGCCTTCGTCCCCAGGATTTGGGCGGCCTGATGGCCTTGGGCATCACCCAGGTGCCGGTGGCTCGCCCCCCGCGGGTAGCTATCATCAGCACCGGGGATGAGGTCATCCCGCCGGATCAGACGCCCACGCTGGGCCAGGTGCGAGATATCAACTCCTACACCCTGAGCGCCCTCACCCTGCGCGCGGGGGGACATCCCTGGCGGTTGGGCATTGTGCCGGATAAGCCCGAGGCCTTGCGGGCCGCGCTGAAAAAGGCCCAGGCCGAAGCCGACATCATTGTCCTCTCCGCGGGCAGTTCTGTGAGCGCGCGGGACATGAGCGCGGAGGAGATCAACAAACTGGGCCGACCGGGTGTGCTCGTCCACGGCATCTCCCAACGTCCCGGCAAACCGACCATCCTGGCCGTCTGCGACGGGACACCTGTTATCGGGCTGCCGGGCAACCCGGTCAGCGCGATGGTCAACTTCATCTACTTCGCCATCCCCACCATCCGGCTCTGGTTGGGCGCCCGCGAGGAGCGACCGTGTACGGTCAAAGCCCGTCTGGCCCGGAACATCCCCTCCATCCCCGGTCGCGAGGATTGGATTCAGGTACGCCTGGAGGAGCGGGATGGAGAGCTGTGGGCAGTCCCGGTTCTGGGCAAATCCAACCTCATCTACACCCTTATCCGCAGTGACGGCATGTTCCTGGTTCCCCTGGACAGCAACGGCCTGCCCGAGGGGAGCGAAGTGGAAGTGTTCCTGCACAGGTAGGGAGTCCGGGTAAGGGATGAACGGTTGAGGGGGCCCGGTCGCCTGTTTATACACCTGGCCGACATGGGCTGTTGGCCATCATCCACGCTTTATCTCCCCCATTCCCTTTGTGCCTCGAATTTTTTCCATTTTTCCTGGAAAAATTGACAAAACTCATCCGGCCGCGTATACTGGGCACGCAGAAGAGAATCGTGTTGTGTGCGGAGCGCGAACGTCGGCATCCCGCCGGGGGCCGGACCCATCCGCCGCTCGGCATTCACGAACGGCAGGGCGACAGCAGCTGGATAAATCCGCCGGCTGAACAGGAGCCGTCCCTTCGGGACGTGAATATGTCGGCCGGACGTCCGCCCGTCCCCCGCAGGCGCGTTTCCTGTCCAGCGGGTCCATCGATTCCTTTTCTGGCGAACTGTTTTTGGTGGGGGCGAGAACGTCGGGGCCCTGTCCAGGTGCGGACCCGTTCGCGGCCGAGGGATGAACGTCATTCAACGAGAAGGGGCCGTTTTGAGATAGGAGTTAGTTGATTTCTTTCCCGGGGAGAACTGTTGT
>JAADDB010000091.1 GCA_013154135.1 Chloroflexota bacterium | reverse complement strand
GGCTTCGCCCGCCGCCCACCCACGCACAACAGTCCGCCGGGGAAGAGATATCCACAAAGGCTTCGCTCGAACGCTCTCTTCCCGTTGAACATCATCCGTGCTGATACCCGGACAAAACTCAGTAGCACCTTGGCGGCGGACGGGTCCGCACCTTCGTGGGACGCCGATGTTCTCGCCCCGTGCCTGGAAAGAGTTTTGTGGTGGCTGAGCGAAGCCCGACCACCACACAAACCAGTTCTCTCCGGGAAAGAAGTCAACGAACGCCAATCTCAGAAACGGACCTCTTCCCGTTGCATATCATCTGTGCTGATGGTCGGACAAAACTCGGTAGTACCTTGGCAACGGACGGGTCCACACCTTGGCGGGGCGCCGACGTTCTCGCCCGTGCCAAGGGAGAGTTTTGTGTGCCCCCGGCCACACAAAACAGTTCGCCCAAAGTGGGAGAAAGAGCAACAAAATCCCCTCATGCCCGTTGAATGCGGCGGACGGGGCCGCGGCTCCGGGGGATTCCGATGGCCTCCCCTGGGCAGGAAGAGTGTTTTGGTGGGGGTTGACCGGGCTTCGTTTGGCCCGCACCCACTAAAAACAGTTTGCCTCTGGGCGTGGGAAAGATATATCCCACTTTTCCAAGCCGCCACGTTTTGTCCAAAGTCCCATCAAACTTCACCCGCCCCGGGAAATTGCGAACAACGGGCAAAGACCTTAAAATGATACATACTCTTCCGAAAACCTCAAACACGGACTCGCTGATAGACGGACGAAACCCGATAGCACTTTCGCACACGAAACAGGCTAGAATGGATACATAGGTGAGGTGAGCTATGCCGATCTACGAATACATCTGTTTGGACTGCCGGCGGCAAGTGAGTCTGTTCTTCCGCACTATCTCGGAAGCCCAAGAGGCCACTCCCACATGCCCCCATTGCGGCTCCACTCGCCTCGTTCGTCGCATTTCCCGGGTGGCCATGCTCCGCTCCGAAGAGAGTCGTTTGGAATCTCTCATGGACACGAACTTCCTCTCCGGGCTGGAAGAAGAGGATCCTCGCGCGTTGGCCCAATTCATGCGTCGCATGAGCAACGAGCTGGGCGAGGACTTGGGAGACGAGTTTGGAGAGGTGGTGGATCGCCTGGAAGCCGGTGAGAGCCCGGAGGAGATCGAGAAACACATGCCCGAACTGGCGAACGATAGTGGTGGAGGACTGATGGACACGGGGGAAGAGTAGGCCACGCTCCCGTACGCCCGATTCTCTCGCGGCTGTCAGGCTACCGGTTCCCTACCAGCCCGCGGTCGGAGGGCCCGGTCCCCCAGCCGTTCACGGACTACCTCGCGCACCCGACTCTGAACCACATCCACCGGCTCGCGACCATCCAGAACAACCCAACGCTCGGGCTCCGACCGAGCCATGGTTAAATACCCCTGGCGCACACGCTCATGGTAAGCCTGGACCTCCGCTTCCATGCGATTCCAATCATCCTCCCCATCGCCTTGCCGTTTCCGCTGCAGTCCCACCTGGACCGGGACATCGATGAGAAAAGTGAGGTCGGGGACAAGGCCCTCGGTGGCGAATTGGGTGATCTGACGAAGGGTTGACAAGTCCAGGCCACGGCCGTAGCCCTGGTACGCGTACGTGGAATCGGCAAATCGGTCGCAGATGACCACGCCGCCCATCTGCAAAAAGGGCAAGATGACCTGCCGAACCAGTTGAGCTCGCGAGGCGGAGAAAAGCAACACCTCCGCTTCGGGCGTCAGACCCTGGGTGGAAGGGTGAAGGAGAATGGCCCGGATGCGATCGCCGATGGGGGTACCACCCGGTTCTCGAGTGAGGAGCACCGGAACCCCCTGATCGCGCAACCACTCCACCAACAGGCGCGCCTGTGTGCTCTTCCCACTTCCTTCAGGGCCCTCAAAAGTGATGAACAAACTCACGGGTGTGTTCCTCCGGAATAGAGCATGGATGACAGACGTCGATGAACATCTGTGCGCCGGTTCGTAGTGAACGGATATCCGGCTGTTGGGTATGGGACCAACCTCGCGTGGTCGGGACAAAGTCCTGCGCAAAGAGTTTTGGGCACGTAACAGGTGAGTTTCCCCCGTCACGCACCCAAAACAGCCCCTTCAACAAACCCCATCCTCGTTATTCACGGTAAATCCGAACACGACGGCGGGGTTCTCGCCCATAGCTATGGGAAATCAAGTTGTAGGAACGGGCCAACTCGTGCTGAAGCTTGCGGATCTCGGCCGGCGCAGGACGTAGCTCGACCACGGGAGCTCCGGCCAAAATGCGCTGAATGGCCTCCTCCGTCTCCGCCAGTGCAGCCGCGACCGGATCCCCATCCTCAATCGGGGAAAGAGAGAACATCTCCGCCAACATGGATTCCATCTGGGTCACCGTGTTAGAGCGGAGCACATAGATGGGAATACCGCGGCGCTCGGCTTCGGCAATGGGTTGGGGCCGCTTGCGGAAGTAGTTCTTCAGGGTGAGCACCACATCCGCGGCCCGCAGCTCATTAACCAGGTCCACGGGGACTCCCAAATTCTTTGCAGCCTGGCGAAGGCGGTTTTGTCCAACGCCGTAAGGGTAAATGTGGAGCGTGCGAGGTCCTCGGGAAGGCCGAACATCCCGGTCTCCAAAGTTCCGCCGGTCTGCTCCGGTGGGAAGACCACTGGGTCGTGCGGCTGTAGCCGTCTCCCCCGGCGCTACTCGTCCCAGCTCCACGTGGATACGACCTTCTTCGTCCCGATAGCGGATCTCCGGCGTCAACGTGCGGCCTCGCAAGAGCGCGTCCACCGCTTCGGCCACGTCATGATGGATGACCAAGCGATTGCGGTCCTTGATCTCAATCAGCACGTCGAAGGTGGGAGGAGAACGGCGCTCCAACACCGTCTTCTGCGTACCTCGACGCCGTGCTTCCTCATCGCTGAGGGTCACACTCTCGATACCTCCCACCAGGTCGGAAAGGGTGGGGTTCATCAGGAGGTTCTCCAACGTGTTCCCATGAGCCGTGCCGATGAGCTGAACCCCCCGCTCCGCGATGGTCCGAGCTGCGATGGCTTCCAATTCCCGGCCGATCTCGTCGATGATGATGACCTCGGGCATGTGATTTTCCACAGCCTCGATCATCACCTCGTGCTGAAGCGCGGGAGTGGCCACTTGCATGCGCCGGGCGCGACCAATGGCCGGATGCGGGATATCCCCATCCCCCCCGATTTCATTAGACGTGTCCACGATGACCACGCGCTTCTTCTCTGCCAGCACCCGGGCCGCCTCACGCAAGAGGGTCGTCTTCCCCACGCCGGGGCGTCCCAAAAGGAGGACACTCTTGCCGGACTCGATGATATCCCGAATGATGTCGATGGTCCCGTACACGGCCCGACCAACACGACAGGTCAAGCCGACGATCTTTCCCTGCCGATTTCGAATGCACGAAATCCGGTGCAGGGTCCGTTCGATCCCTGCCCGGTTATCCGCGGTGAACTCACCAATCCGGCTCACCACGTAATCGATATCCTCGGGGGTAATTTCCCGATCGCTGAGCTGATGTTCGCCATCCGTGTAACGGGCCTCCGGCACGCGTCCCAGGTCCATGACGACCTCAATGAGATCGTCACCCCGGTTTGCTTTGCGCAAGGCATCGGCAATGTCCGGCGGCAAGACGGCCAGCAAAGCGTCCAAATCGTCTGTAATTCGCTGTGTTTCCTTGATCATTGCTTCCTTACTCACGACTATTGTCCGATGTGTTTGTCAGAAG
Organism: Chloroflexota bacterium; assembly: GCA_013154135.1. Taxonomy (GTDB): domain Bacteria; phylum Chloroflexota; class Anaerolineae; order JAADDB01; family JAADDB01; genus JAADDB01. Next base: position 1,135 of record JAADDB010000091.1, on the reverse strand, counting down.
TTTGTTTTCCCCTTCAATTTACGTGGGCGGGGAGGAAAAGGTTTGTGTGCTCCGGGCAGTTACCGGCTCCCCTTCCCAGGAACGGGAGTATACCGGCTCTCCCCCCAATCCGGCCAAAGCGAGTAAACCTTCGGACACGCGTTCGTCCGCACTCAAGGGGAGGGCCAAGTGCCGGACCATGTGCACGCGTGTGTCATATAACCGAAAACCCCGCTCCCGGAGCACCTCTTGTTCAGTGCCCTGGTATTCTCGCACCGCGACGAAAAGAGGACGTCGAGCGCATGTGCCCTTTTGTCCCACCAACCATTCGACGAGCTTCTGCCCCGTTTCCTTCGCCCCCGGAGCCAACAGCAAGCGGGCCCAGCACCCCCGTTTGCCCTTTCGCAAGGCCACAGCACCCACAACATCCCCGTCATCCAATTGCACAAACACCCGTTGACCGGCCCGATCGGCCCAGGCATAGGGGATCATCAGGCCGTTAGCGTTGAGTGTTTCCGCGGCGATGACCAAGGAAGGCGTGACCTGCTGCCAAAGGCGGCTGAAATGCCAACGCAATTCGGGCGTCCGAGGGCGAGGCGAGGGGATCCCCGTCTCTCCAGGGGCATCGGACTGCCAGGTGTACACCCGTTCGCGCGTGTAAGGGCGGAATCCCAATTCCTGAAACACGCGCTGAAAGGGAGAATCCGCAGGAGGAGACACGTACAACCGATATACTCCTCTGTGTAGAGCTTCGCGCAAAATACGAGAGAGTAAATCCTGCCAGGGCGTTATGTTCTGCAAGAAGGACGCCTCAGCAGGGGACATGTATACCAGGTCCCACTCAGGGCGTTCACCGCGGCGTGCCAGCTGGAGGAGATGCCATCCACCGGGGATGTGAAAGAGGAGATAGGTGCGTGTACCGTCATCCACCCAGGACCGGAGGGCCATCCGCATGGGAGTGTACCCTTCCGTCAAGGCACGTTCTACATCTAAAACGGCGCCGAGCCGGTTAAGTTGGTGGATTCGCAAAACATCCCGTAGGCGTAAAACTCGCTTCACCGTCCCCCCAAGGAACGAAATTCCTCTATGGACCCAACAGAATCTTGTACGGGCCTTGCCCGTTGAATTTCATCCGTACGGTAAGCCCTATTCGTGC
>JAADDB010000069.1 GCA_013154135.1 Chloroflexota bacterium | reverse complement strand
GCGCCCCCAATGAGGGAGACGTAGAGTCGTTCCCCTGTTTCCGGGCAATGCCATGTGTACGCCACAGGTGGTATAACCTTTCTCCCAAAGTGACCACGTAATCCCGCCCTTTTTCCCCCTGCTCCAACGCGTCCCACCAGCGAGGGGGCACCGCGTGCACCCCGTGAAACGCGCCGGCAATGGCGCCGGTCATCGCGGCCAGAGTATCCGTGTCCCCACCCAAACTCACCGCGTAGACCAACGCCTCCTCAAAGGACGTCCAATGCGTCAGGAACGCGAAAATGGCGGTGGGCACAGAGCGATGGGCTGCAGAACGGTTGCCCAACTTGCGCACCACCAGCCCCCGGTCTTCCCAACGGTCCAACAGCTCGCCTGCCATCATCAAAGCCCGACGGAACGTCTCCGCGGAAGCGGGCAACGCGGCTTCCAGATCCTCCAAAAACTGCTCTGGGGAGAAGGTGTGGGCAGACGCGCGCAAAGCCTGGGCCACGGCCAGGGCCTGGAGTGCCGCGCCCTGTTGTCCCAGGGGATGGGCATGGGTCACCCGGGCTTGGAGTACGGCCGCTCGGTACACCTCTGTCGGGTCCTGATGGTAGAGCACCCCCACCGGGGCAACCCGCATGGCCGCCCCGTTCCCGTAAGACCCTCCGTTGAACAAGGAGCGAGCGGCCTCATCCCAAGGCACGCCGGCCTCCCACAGGCGAACCAACCGGTGCATGCCCGCGCCAAAGCCCCGTCGCGGGTCGTACACCGCGCGAAAACGCCGGACCAAGTCCTCCGGCACGACCCGTCCCTGGTTGGCCAGCAGGGATTCGGCCAGAGCGATCATGAGGAGGGTATCATCCGTGTAGGTGCCCCGCCCCAGCCGGGCCGGCAACATCTCCCGCACCTCACCCCACTCCCGCGCGATGCGAGTCCAGGACCACCCTTCCACGGGCATGCCCAGGGCATCGCCCACAAAGGTGCCGATGAGCGCTCCGACAAACCGTTGTTCAAGTTGCTGGCTCATGTTCTACCTGGAAGGGGCGGGTCCCCCCGCCCCTTTTCTGCTTATTTGTTGGCCACATTCGCGGCAATGAGGATGGGGTCCCACACAGGAGCGAAGGGTGGGGCATAACTCAGGTCCAGTTTGGCCACGTCATACGTGGTCCAGCCCGCGTGCAACGCCGCGGCCAAGACATCGATGCGCTTGGACACGCCTTCCTCGCCCACCATTTGAGCGCCCAAAAGCCGATGGCTGCCCCGTTCGAAGATGAGTTTGACGTGGATGGGACGGTGGCCGGGCATGTAGTGGGCCCGAGAGGACGCGGTGATGCGCACACTGGCCACGTCAAACCCCTCGTCCCGTGCCTGACGCTCGGACAGGCCGGTCCGCGCGACCTGGAGGTCGAAGACTTTGGCCACCGCGGTGCCCACAATGCCGGCGAAGACCGCGTCCCCGCCCGCGGCGTTGGTTCCCGCCACCCGACCTTGCTTGTTGGCGGTCGTGCCCAGGGGGATGTACGCGGGTTTGCCGGTGACCAGGTGCAGGGCCTCGGCCACATCTCCCGCGGCCCACACGTTGGGCACGTTGGTCCGCTGGTGATCGTCCACCGCGACCGCGCCCGTGGGCCCGAGGGCAATGCCCGCTTCCTGGGCCAGTTTGACATTCGGCTTCACCCCCACGCTGAAGATGACAATATCCGCGGGGAAAGTGGTCCCACCGGCCACCACGTGGGCCACCCGTCCTTGCCCTTCAAACGCCTCCACCGGATGTTCCAGCTGGAGGTCCACGCCCTGACGTTCGAGCTCTTCTTGGACCAGTTGGGCCATGTCCGGGTCCATGTTGGGCATGACCTGAGGGAGCATTTCCACCACGGTCACTTGAATGCCGTGAGCTGCCAGGGCTTCGGCCATCTCCAGGCCGATGTAGCCGGCACCCACGATGACGCCGCGTTGGGGTTTGACCTCCTCCAGCCAGGAACGGACCGCGAGGGCATCCTCAGGCGTCCGGAGGGTGAAAATGCCGTCCAGGTCCAGGCCGGGAATGGGAGGCTTAGCCGCCACACCGCCTGTGGTGAGGATGAGCTTGTCCCACTGGTCGGTGAACTCCTCGCCCGTCTCCAGGTTACGCACCCGGACGGATTTGACCACGGTGTCGATGAAGAGCACTTCGTGGTGGACGTGGGCTTCGATGCCCTGTTTGGCGAATTGCTCGGGGGTCCGGACGATGAGGTCTTCTATGCGGGGTATTTCTCCCTTGATGAAGTAGGGAAAGCCACAGGAGCCATAACTCACATAACCGGACTTCTCGTACACAACGATGTCCATGTCCTTGTTCATACGGCGAGCCTTGGCAGCCGCGCTCATGCCTGCGGCCACGCCGCCGATGACGATCAACCGCTCGCTCATGGGTAACCTCCGTTAGGGGATTCGGTGTTGGGCTGATGGCTGACAAAACCCGGTCGCACCTCGACCGCGGACGGTCTGCGCCGTGGCAGACGGGCCTGAACACACCTGAGATGCGGGGACGACGGTACGATCCCCAGGCCACGGTCCAAATTGAAAGAGCGGCCGTTGTGCTCCAACGGCCGCTCTTCGGATTTCCCGCCCTATTTCTTTGTTTGGAATCCCAGAACAGTGTACAAAGGGCAAAAGCCAATGGCCCCGGTAACCAACAACACCAGTCCAATGAGGCCGAGAATGACACCCAAAGTACCGCCTACCATATGTCCCAGCCATGCGTAGAGCAAAATCAAGCCCAAGACGATCCGCACAACCCGATCAACCGTGCTCTCATTCTTCGGCATACCTCACCTCCCTGTGTGGATGGCCGGAAACTCAAACGTGCCGCCGGATGACCGATGCGGCAGGCGGGAAATCCCGTATTCCACGGATGTTGCTGGAAGATCCCGGTTTATACCTGCACCGGCTGTTCCAACACCTTCATCAGCTCGCGCACGAACATGGGCTCGGGCACCGCGCCTTCGATGTGGATGTCCTCGTTGATGACGGAGCGCGGCACACCCATCACCTGGTACTTCATGGCGAGCTCGGGGAACTCCGTCGCTTCGATCATGTCCGCGCGGATGTTCGGGCTGGCGAAAGCCAGCTGATGCGCGAGCATCACCGCCCGCGGGCAGTAAGGACACGTGGGCGTGATGAACACCTGGATGTGCACCGGCCGGTCGATGCGCTTGATCTGCTCCAGTGTGGCCGGGCTCAAGGAAAGCTTCCCCGTGCTCACCAGCTTAATCGCCTCCAGCAGGGACATGAACTCGTACCCGCTGGGAATGCCGAAGAAGCGGATACCGTAATCCTCCTCACTGCCATCCTCGTTCACACGAGTGATAACAATGGCCGGGACCTTATCGATACCGAACTTCTCGGCCAGCTCCTTGTCCTGGGAGAAATCGTGGACCACCACGTCAATCTTGTCCGAAAGGGAAGCCACCTCTTCACAGATCTGCCGCGTCTCCGGGCAGTACATACACTCAAAATCCTGGGTGAAGACATGAATCCGCACGGGATGCTCTAATGTCTTCTCAAAGTCCTGGCGGATGTAATCCGCATCCTGCTGAGATAGTAACGGCATTTTTCACCTCCTAAACGTTAACGTCCGATTCTTTCTTTTCCGGTCAACTGGCAATTGGCATGCTGGGTTGCGGACAGGACCACTCCCAGCCCATATATCCAATACCTGCTTTGGACCTCGAAACCTGTCTGTCCATCAGGACCCTCCCTTAGATGCACAGGGGGAGAGGTGCGTTACATGGAAATGGGGGCTGTCGCTCAATCGACCACCGGCCAGCCCGCCAATGCCCTTTCCAAAAGGGCGCGACAGCGAGGACAGAAGTCGGAACTCTTTCGGTCCACGTCCAGAATGCTGTTGGAGAAGGACATGACACATGTGGGATCGGGACAGTGCTTCAGGCCATACGTGTGCCCCAACTCGTGGACAACCTCCTTGCGCACACGCGCGTGGAAAAGGTCCAGGTCCGGAGGCTCACCGTAGAATTCCGGGCGCAGACGGGCCACACTGACCACCGCGTTTCGTCCACCTAACTCCGCCTGTCCAAAGACAAAATTCAAACCGGGTACATAGAGGTCCAACTCGGTGAGAGCGATGAGCTTCTCCACCTGCTCCGGTGTGAGAAGCCGCAAATAACCGAGGATGACATCGCTCCGATACTGACCACGTTCCGGGTCATACGCGCCTTCCGGCACGCTGAGGGGCTCTTCCAACAGACACATGGCGTGAAAGCGGACTTCGATGATATCACATGCTACCCCTAAGATCTCCGGTGCAATGGGGTCTAACCCGGTGACCATGATACGATGGTACATGAAATCAACCTCCACCAGGAGTTAAAGTGGTTGGCGGACCCGTCCGACGCCAGAGTCCTACTTCTCCCTCCATCATCCCATCACAAGTATATCCCAGGATCCCGGACCGCCCAAGTGGGAAGAGGCCCCCTACCCATGTTCCCTCCGGTTGGCGCCCAGACCGCCTCAAGGCCGATTAGCCGAAAATGCCACTTCTGAGTACACTAGTACTCTCGTGGTCATGGAGAGAGTAAGGGGTAAGAGAGCTTTGCATTTCCAGCCCGGGCGCTTGGCCCCATGAGTAACGATTGACGATTGACGATTAAGGGGGATCGGCGGAAGAATGAGGTCGGCTTGGATGGGCGAAGAGCCTAACGCATAACGAGTAACGAGTAAGAGGGGCGGGATGCCCATCGTGGGCCGTGTGTGGCGATGCTCGGCCGGGCATGCGTCCATATAGAGGGTTCAGCCCCGGGCGGTCGGGCATGACCGCACATCGCCGTACACGAACGGTAGGGGCACACGGCCGTGTGCCCCGGAGGGCTTTGAGTTGAGCTTTCTCCTGGCGAACTGTTTTTGGTGGGAGGCCGGCGGGCTT
>JAADDB010000058.1 GCA_013154135.1 Chloroflexota bacterium | reverse complement strand
CGTCCTGAGCGCGATCGCGGTGCCGGGCAAGCCACTTTACGGAGTAGAAAACGTGAAAAGGTTCGGGTAACGTTGCAAGCGCCGAATACACCTTGATCTCTGCTTCACGGGAGGGATCTTGACGGACATTTTCTGGTATAAACTTAGGATAACATTGGGCCACGGCGAGATTCTCCTCGTAGAGAAGACATCAAACCTGTAAGGTGAACCCGTTTCTACGTTCAAGATCGGTTTTGACACTCATTGTAGTCAGTTATCTATAACGCGCAAGTATATTGAAGGTAGTCCAGTTCGGGAAAAGACCTCTTCAACCTAGAAAATGATTACAACTATGTACTTTTTCATTGAGCTATGTTATAAATTCAATCGAAACCCAATAAAAAACGCGCGGTGAAGGTGGCAGAACGACTTACCACCTTCACCGCGCGTCACCCAGATGCCTATCAACCCGGATCCAGGTTATTCTGTGCGGGACAGAAGGGCCTCTGCTCGGGCCACGATGTTTTCTACCGTGAAGCCAAAGTGTTCCATCAGCACTTTGTAGGGAGCCGAGGCGCCAAACTGTTCCACCCCGATCACGTCCCCTTGGGTACCCACGTAGCGCTCCCATCCCAAAGGCATGGCCGCTTCCACTGCCAAGCGAGCCGTCACTTCCGGAGGGAGGACTTCTTCCCGGTAACTCTGGGGCTGGCGTTCAAAGATCTCCCAAGAAGGCATGGCAACCACTCGCGTGGGAATGCCCCGCTGTTGCAACACATCCCGAGCCCCCAGGGCCAGATGAACCTCAGAGCCGGTGGCCAACAACAGGAGCCGAGGTGCCCCGCCCTCCGCTTCGGCCAACACATACGCGCCGCGGTGCAAGCCTGCGGCAGAGGCCAGAACAGAACGGTCTAACACCGGCACACCTTGCCGTGTCAGGAGCAGGGCCATAGGTCCCTCATCCTGGTGGGTGAGGATATATCGCCAGGCTTCCACCACTTCTGTCGCGTCTGAGGGGCGAATGACCGTCAAATTGGGCATGGCTCGTAAGCTGGGTATATGCTCCACCGGTTGGTGGGTGGGGCCATCTTCGCCCAGCCAAAGGCTATCGTGTGTGAAGACGAAGATGCTGGGAATCTTCATCAGCGCGGCCAGACGCAAGCTCGGACGCAGGTAGTCGGAAAAGACCAAGAAAGTCCCCCCATAAGGGATGAGCCCCCCGTGGAGCACCATGCCGTTGATCGCTGCAGCCATCGCGTGCTCCCGCACACCGTAATGGATATTACGGGCCGTCGGCTGCTCGGGCGAGAGGTCCCCATAGCCGTGCAAGTACGTCTGGTTCGAGGGGGTCAAATCCGCAGAGCCACTGACGAGGTTGAGCACTCGCGGAGCGATGGCATTCAACACCTTGCCCGAGGCCTTACGGGTGGCCAGCTGTTGTCCCGGCTCAAACACGGGCATGTCCGCGTCCCAGTCCGGAGGGAGTTCACGCTTCAGGAACTGCTCGAACTGAGCAGCCAACTCAGGATACGTGGCCCGGTACTTCTCCCACATCTGCTGCCATTCCTTCTCCCAGGCTTCCCCCCGGGTGATGGCCTGGCGCATGTGCTCGTACACCCGCTCGGGGACGAAGAATTCCTTGTCAGGAGGCCATCCCAGCCGCTCCTTTGTCAACCGGGCCTCTTCCGGCCCCAGGGGTGCGCCGTGAACCTCCGCGGTGTCTTGTTTGTGAGGGCTGCCGTACCCGATGTGGGTGCGGGCCATGATGAGGGAGGGTTTGTCCTGGACCTCCCTGGCCCGAGCGATGGCCTGAGCAACGGCCTCCCGGTCATGTCCATCGACTTTCTGCACATGCCACCCGTAGGCTTCAAAGCGGGCAGCCACGTCCTCGGTGAAGGCCAAGGAGGTAGGTCCATCAATGCTGATGTGATTGTCATCGTAAAGGTAAATCAGCCGGCCCAGCCGCTGATGTCCGGCAAAGGAGGCAGCTTCGTGGGAAATTCCTTCCATCAGGTCTCCGTCACTGACAATGGCGTACACATAATGGTCAACCAACGGGAAACCGGGTCGGTTGAAATAATGGCGCAGCCAACGTTCGGCGATGGCCATCCCCACCCCGGTGGCAAACCCCTGTCCCAAAGGCCCGGTTGTCATCTCCACGCCCAAGTCCGGATCATACTCCGGATGTCCGGGGGTCCGACTACCCCATTGGCGAAAGCGCTTCAGCTCTTCCAGGGGCAAATCGTATCCTGTTAAGTGAAGAAGGGCATACAACAGCATGGATCCGTGCCCCGCGGAGAGGATGAAACGATCCCGGTTTGGCCAGCGGGGGTCACGGGGATTGTGCTTGAGAAAGCGGGTCCACAACACATACGCCATATCCGCTGCGCCCAATGGCATGCCCGGATGGCCGGACTTCGCGCGCTCGATGGCATCAATGGTCAAAACACGCAACGCGTTTACGCATAATTGGTCAATGTCCATGGAATCCCAACGTACCTGAGTGTTCATCATCCTCCCTCCTTTTACAATGGGCCGTTCGGAAGAAGTGGCTTTGGACGAAGTATCCCCGTTTCTTGCTATGTTCCGGGGCATGGAGCTCAGTACTTTCGGACCAGGGCCCGATATGCGGTCGGTTCACGGTGCTGGATGAGCTGCAATCGTTCCCGCACTTCTCGCACCTCATCCAGATCGACCGTAGCCAACGCGTACCCTTCGGCTCCCCCGTCCAGGGCGGTGTGCACCTCCCCATAGGGGCCGACAACCAGGCTCCCCCCGGAGAACCGATAGCTGGGCTCCTCACCCACGCGGTTTGCGGCGGCCACGAACACGGAATTCTCGGCCGCGCGCGCTTGGTTGAGCACAGGCCACATGCCTTCCAGGTCCGCGTCCCAAGCCGCGGAGACCAAAATCAACTCCGCGCCGTCTAAGACCAAAGAACGGGCAGCCTCGGGAAAGGCCTGATCCCATCCCGCCAAAACACCGAGGGTGCCGAACTCCGTCTCAAACACCGGGAACCGATATCCGGACCGGAATATGATCCGCTCTTCCCCGCGCAAATGTACCTTGTTGTACACGCCCACAAGGTCGCCATCGGGGCCCAGGATGACCACCGAATCGTACAGGACGGTTTCGACCTTCGCCTTGGTAACCATCCCAAAGACCAAGTAGATGTTGAAATCCGCGGCGTCCTTGGCCAACACATTGATGCTGGGACCTGGCACTCGTTCGGCCAGATCCGCGAACCGGAGGCCACATTCATATCCTGTGGTTATCAACTCGGGGAATACGACGACCTGGACTTTTTCCTGCGTGCAAATTCGCTCGATCATATCCCCCATGCGCCGCACGTTCTCCAATGGCTCGTTGAGAACCGGCGCCATCTGGACTAAAGCGATGGTGATTTCACGGCTCATGTATGACTCCTTTGCAGGTAGACTTGCAATGCCTCCCATTCCTCTGGGGTGTTCGCGTTGCGAAAGGAGAGCAGCTCCGGGTCCAATGCTCGGAGTTCCTCCTCCTCTACGTAGCGCACACGGACATACGGCAAGAAGGAGATAAGACGTCGCTGCCCTTGGGCGATGGCTTTTTCCACTGCGGGCACACATGTCTCCTTTCGATACACCGCGTGTAACGGCTCTTCGCGGCCGTGCAACCGAGGCATGACCACGTCCACCCCTTCCCGCAAAGAGAGGAGATGGGAGAGGACCCGGGGATCCACCAAGGGCATATCACAAGCCAACACGATGACCCAAGGTGCGACCGCGGTCTGGAGAGCCACGTGTAACCCAGCCAAAGGTCCGATTCCCGGGTACATGTCCGTCACCACAGGAACAGGGAGAAAGGAATAGATGGACGGATCCCGGGCGACAACAGTGATGTATGGTGTCAAAGCCTGCACGCGTTCTACCATCCAGGCGATCAGAGGTTTTCCGTGGACGGGGAGCAGAGCTTTGTTTTGCCCCATCCGACGGCTTTCGCCCCCGGCCAGGATGGCCACACTCACCAGGTTATTGGATGCTGAACGGTGGGTCATGGATGGTGGTCAGGGTTAAGTTGATAAGTCACTGTGTTGCTTTGCGGATCTGCGACCAGGCCGACAAACTGCATTCCCAGTCCGGCCCACGGGTGTCCTTAATACTACCACTCGCGCAGGGGAGGGCAAAACTTTCCTCACAGGCTGGGTAATGGAGGTAGAAGATGTCGGCATAGGCAACCTGTCTCAAGAACGCGCAAACGCGACGCGAAGGCCGGTATACGAAACTTTCGCGTCGCGTTTGGAAGCTCGGAGGATCGCGCGGTTATGCGCTCAAATGCTCCTCCAAGTAGCGAACCGCGTCGCCCACGGTTTGGATCTTCTCGGCATCTTCGTCAGAGATCTCGCCGCCGAATTCCTCTTCAAAGGCCATGATGAGCTCGACCAGATCCAGGGAATCTGCCTCTAGGTCCTCGCGGAAGCGGGCGTCAGGTGTCACCTTGTCCGGTTCAACTCCCAACTGTTCCACAATGATGGCCTTCACTCGTTCAAAGACTTCCGACGTCATGGTTATGCCTCCTTCTTCTGATGTAGTACACATCTGGGTGCGCTATCCAGTAGGATGCTTCATTGTAATGGCTCCGGAGAGCTCTGTCAACGGATGCCCCCTCTCTGGCGGGATGCTCGGTACCTCGGCGGCGGACGGGCCCGGGGTCTAACGAGTAAGGAGCAACGATTGACGATTAAAGGCCCGAATGCCGGGATGCTCCTTCGATGCCGGGCTGGCGAGAGAAAGTCCCCGCTGGCGGCGGACGGGTCCGCACCTCCGCGGGACGCCCATGCCCTCACCACACACCCAAAATGTTCTCTGTAGGGACAATCAGCCAGCCCTCTTACTCGTTACTTGTCATACGCCAAAAGATCGTGAACGCTGGCAAGGCGCTAGTGAATGCACGAGGCGCCAACACATCGTGAACGCTTAGGCGGCTACCGATG
>JAADDB010000284.1 GCA_013154135.1 Chloroflexota bacterium | reverse complement strand
CGCCACGGCCGTCGGGGTGGGGGTGGAAGTGGGCGCCGCGGTGGGGGTATCCGTGGGCGGGATGGGTGTGGCCGTAGGCGTGGAGGTGGGCGTGTCGGTGGGGGTGACCGCGGGAGTGGGGGTGGCGGTGGGTTCCGGTGTAGGTGTGTCCGTGGGTTCGGGGGTGGGAGTGGCCGCGGGGGTGAAGGTCGCGGTGGGCGACGGGACAGGCGTCGGCGTGGCGGTGGCCGTGGGGGTCTCCGCCTGCGCGGTGGGCACAGGGGTGTGGGGCGCGGCCCAGGCAGGCGTCGCGGCCCCCGCAATCACCCAAAACAATATGATCCAACCTATTAACAGGAACCGTGTGTGTCTCGCGATGGTTCGAGGCATCCTCATGGTCGTCCTTCCTCTACAATGTGTCCATCTTGAAGTCGGATGTACCGGTCGGTCTGGGCAATGACGTCCGGGTCGTGGGAGACGATGATGACGGTGCGGCCCTCCCGGGTGAGGTTCTTGAGGAGGACCACGACTTCCTGGCCGGCCCGGGAGTCCAGGTTGCCCGTGGGCTCATCCGCGAGGATGAGGGAAGGCTCGTTGGCCAGGGCCCGGGCGATGGCCACGCGCTGGCGTTGGCCGCCGGAGAGTTCGATGGGCTTGTGGCGCAGGCGCTCGCCCAACCCCATCATCTCCAACAGGCGTCGGGCGCGCGCCCGACGCTGTTTGGGGGGCACCCGCGCGATGATCATGGGAAATTCCACGTTCTGGAGCGCGGTCATGGTGGGCACCAGGTGGAACATCTGGTAGACGAAGCCCACGGTGTGCCGGCGATACGCGGCCAGGTCGTTCTCCTCCAGCGCGGTGATGTCCTGCCCGTTCACCACCACCTGGCCCGCGGTGGGTCGGTCCAGCCCCCCGATGAGGTAGAGGAGGGTGGACTTGCCGGATCCGGACGCGCCCATGACGCCGAAGAATTCGCCGTACTGCACGGAGAAGGTGACGCCGTCCAGCGCGCGCACGATCTCCGTGCCCATGCGGAAGTGTCGATGCAGGTCGTGTACCTGAACCAACGGGTCCGCTGTCATCATCCCCCCAGGCTCGTCATCCCACCCATGAAGAGGAACGGGATGAGGGTCGGGATCAGGATCAGCAGGGTGACCAGGATCCACACACCCAGGACGATGAGGAAGGCTTTGCGCTTGTTCAGCCGGGCGATGGCCCACACGGCCAGGGTGGTCAGGAAGAGGGACCACACGGTGAAGATGTCGATGCGGCCCAGGAGGTTGTGCAGGATGATCCGGCTGAGGGGCGGCGGGCTCGCGAACATCTGGGTGGGATCCTTGGTGTTCAGGGGGACCAGCCCGGAGAGCCCGGGGTTTTCGATCAGGGAATGGGTGGCCGTGATGTAAAGGGTCTGGAAGAGGCCGCGGAGCCCGGTGGGCAGGGAGGCCGCGACCACGCCCTGGAACATCTTGCCGAACGCGCTGCGCCCTCCGAGGAAGACCGCGAGGAGGTGCAGGGCGCCGGCCCAGAAGGCCCAGCCGATGATGACGCCGAGGATCGCGGTGATGCTGGGAATGACTACGGTGAAGAGGGGGTTGGCGACGAATTGGGTCACTTCGGGTGGTGGCTCCTCGGGCGGCGTGGGCTGGCCCGCGGGCGCGCCGGGCCCTGGAACCGGTGTGATTTCTACTTGTTGCACGGCTCGCATGCTTTCGAGAATTCGCTCGCGCGTGATGGGCGCGGCGACGATGATGGGTAAGACGGTAAAAATGAGGACGAACAAGCCGACCAGGATCCATCCCTTGGTGCCCCGCTCGGCCAGGGCCTGGAAGGCACGGGCAGGACGGATGATGAGGTTGATGAGGAAGCGAAGCGCGGGCTCCGGTTCCTGGGTCGATTCCACAATGGTCGTCTCGGTCATGGGCTTTCCTCCTGTGCAGGGACCAATCACGTTGTCGACAACCGGGTACGCGGATCGGCTATGTGCCCGTCACCTCCTGGAGTTTGGACAAAAGCCCCTGCTGGCGAATGGGATTCAGCCGCACCTCCGCGGCGGACGGGACCGCTTGTCCGATCACCCCTGTTCACATGATTATATCATACATTGTGAGGGGTGGGTAACGATTAACGAGTCACGAGTAAGACGTGGGCCCGTCCGCCCCTATGGGGACTTTTCCTTGCCAGCCTGGTACCGAAGGGACCATCCCGGCATTTCCCCCTAATCGTTTATCGTCAATCATTACTCAATGGTAACGGTTTTTTTGCCCCGGAGTTGGGTGGGGCCTGTGCGTTCGTCCTCTACGCCCCACACCTCAACTATATACGTGCCGGGCGCCAGATCGGTGACGCGCATGTCCACCTGGTAGGCGCATATGCACCGACACACGTCCCCCACATTGCGCTCCACGAGTTTGATGCGCCCATCTTCCACGTGCATGTCCACTTGGATGGTGGCGCAGCACACATACGCCAGGTGGTCCACCACGTGGATGGCACCATCTTCCACCTGGATGTCCACGCCCTCCCATTCCTGGAGGTTCTCCGGGGACACGGATTTCTGACATCCACTCACGTGATAGGTGAGATGAGGCGTGGGTGGAGCCGCGGGTTGTGGCGTGACGGGCACGCAGGAGGTCAGGATGAGGAGGAAAAGCCCAAAGCCGACACGACGGATGATGGTGGTCATGGTCATCTCCTTTGGCAGGGACGAGGGCGCGAAGGTGCTCGCCGCGTGCCTTCGCGCGGGGATCCCTGTGTGCAGTATGGCCGGTTGATCTTGTAGACGCTCCGTCGCGGCCAAAGGTTCCAGGGGGTGTGGGGCAACCCGGCTTTTGTCGGCGCCCCGTGCGGGCATTGACAGGGGAAGGCGTTTTGCGTGGTGGGCGGGCCATGTCCGCCCAAGACGGGTCTCTCCGGGAAGGAGGCTCAACATCGGTTCTCCCGGGGTATCCTGCCCAATTCCTTCAGGTACGCCCTGGACTTGACGTTCTCACCACCGTTTGACAGCGCTCCTGCTGTTCTCGATCCCAGGTGATCAGTGGGACTCCCAGGAGGGACGCGACGGCCACGTACAGGGCATCCGCACCCCGGAGGCGCAGTCGGGCTGCTAAGCGGGCCGCTTCACCTCCCACCCTATCGTCCACGGGGACCAGGCGCAACGTTGGCAGTGAGAGGATCATCTCCGTAGCGCGTTCTCCCAGGCTTGGATCCCCTGTGCGGCGGGCAATGGCCCCGGCCACTTCGGCCAGCAGGATGACGGGGGCGACGAGCAGTACCCCCTCCCGCAATCGTTCCTCCAGCCACTCCCGGCTCCTGGTGTGGTGAACGTCCTGGGGAACCAGGGCACTGACCCAGACGCTGGCGTCCACGACCATATCAGAGGTCCCTCCGCCCTTCGCGAACGGCCTCCACTGCGGAGACCTCCTCCGGCCACTTCTTGCCGATTTCCGCGGCCAGCCGGTCCAGATCACGCATGATCTTCTGGACCTTTTCCTCTTCCATTTGTCTCCTTTGGGGTTCTACGGGCGAGATTCGGGCCACGACGCGGCCCCGATATGTGACCAGGTATTCCTCGCGTTCCTCCCGCACCTCCCTCAGGATGCGGCTCAGGTGGCCTTTCAGTTCGCGCACACTGACGTAGGGCATGATGCCTCCCTCCGATGTGACCACAAATGTGGGCACATTGTAACCCGGCTCAGAACATCCGGCAAGATCGGGCAAAGTCCCTGATCCGCGTGCTGATTGACGGACGGAACTCAGGAGTACCTTGGCCGCGGACGGGTCCGTGGAGTAATGAGTAAGAAGTCACGATTGACGATTAAGGGGCTGAATGCCGGGATGGCCCTTCGATATGCGTCGATATGCGACGCCGCAACCTTGATTTTCTCCGCCTGGTTGGCGACTTGGACCGGTGCCAGGTGCTGGTCGGGAAGCGGATGGGGTCCAACGGAAAGGATACATCTTTGTGGATTTTCCGCATATCTGATATGCTTATCAACGTGGAACAGTGAAGGAGTGTGAAAGATGACGACAAAAACGCGGACAGAACGTATCATCCGCCTGTCCCGGCGGGGCGTGCTCACCCTGCCCAAGCCCATCCGCGAGAAGTACCACCTGCGAGAAGGGGATGTGCTCACCCTCATCGACCTGGACGGTGTCCTTCTCCTCTCCCCTCGCCAGACCCGGATAGACGCGCTGGCCGACCGCATCGCGCGGGAGCTTCAAGCCCAGGGGGAGACGCTGGAGAGCATGTTGCGTGCCCTGCGCCAGGAGCGGGAGCGGCATGGCGGGGAAAGTTAGGGTCTTCCTGGACACCAGCGCCTTGTTCGCGGGCATTTGGTCAGAGAAAGGCGGCGCTCGTGCCATTCTGAAACTGGGCGAGATAGCGGCTATTTGTCTTCTTGTTTCCCCTCAAGTGATTGCAGAAATCGACGCGGTCCTGCGCCGCAAGGCCCCGCACTTGCTGGGTCTCCTTGCCGTGCTTCTGGACGCGGCGAACGTGGAAATTGTGAGTCAGCCTTCCGAGGAGGCTCAGAAGCGTGCGACCGACCTGGTGACGCATCCCGGGGATGCTTTCGTTCTGGCCGCGGCCCTGGACGCGCGACCGGACTACTTTGTCACCTTGGACCGTGTACATTTTTTGGACAATGACCGCCTTTCACAGGCAGTTCCCTTCCCTGTAGGGACCCCGGGTGACTTCCTTGCCTGGTGGCGGGAACAATGGAAATGAAGGAAACGATACACCACCTGCTCTGCGCCTTGGATGATCTTCCTAATTGAAGCACAGGAGGCGTGTACGTGGACCTGGTGAACCTGGAACGCACCTATCTCGAACGGGTGGCCCGATCGTGGGCTATCCTGGAGGACGGGGTGCCCCTCGAGCAGGTGTACGTCATGCTCGAGGCCGTGCGGCGGGAACGCCGCGGCCCCCTCCACAGCCCCGGCGACCTGCCCGAAGAGGAGCGCGAGCGCCTGGAACGCGCGGGA
>JAADDB010000230.1 GCA_013154135.1 Chloroflexota bacterium | reverse complement strand
TGCTGGTCGTCCTCCTCATCCGCTGGCTCCGGGTGGGCCATTTTTGGGAGCAGGGGAAAGAGGGACGGCTCTTGCCATCTCAGGTGCCCGAAGCCGACGCGCGGTTGCGTTGGGTGGCCGTTGCCCTGGCTCTCTTGTTGACCACCACGCCCGAGGCCTACAGCGTCCTCTTGGGGTTGGTCGTGGCCCTTTGGCCCTTGCGCCACACCCTGGCCCAAGCCTGGCACGATGTAGGAGGAAAAGCTCGACATCGGGCCGCAGCCCTGTTCCTCCTCCTCATCGGGGCTATCGGCAGCGTGTTCCTCACCGACATCCCTGCCCTGGGCAACGTGGCCGATCTCCTGGGACAATGGGTTCGCTCCTGGTGGGAGAGCGGGGGGTATCCCTGGTACTGGGTGCCCTTCCGCGTTTTGGCGGATGAACCCCTTCTCGCCGGGTTGGCCTTGTGGGGCGCGTGGCGTGCGTGGCGCCGCGGGAACGTGTTGGACCGCGTCTGGTTGCGCTGGGCCGTGGTTCTCCTGCTCCTGGGATTTCGGCCAGGGCGCACATCCGCGGATGTGGTCGTCCTCCTGATACCTTTGACCTTCCTCGCGGCCGACGCGTTGCGCGCGGGCTGGGAGATGCTCCGGGCGCCTTCGCCCACGTGGCGGGAGGAAGGGGTCTTGACCGCGGCCTTTCTCATCATCCTGGTTTTCCTGTCCATGATGTTCGCTGGCTACGTGGCGAGCGGGGAAAGTCGGTACATCCCGGCCCTGATCGTCGTGCCCCTGCTCCTTGTGGGATTGGCGTTCCTCTACGGCTTTTGGTTGGGCAAGCGCGCGGCCTTGCGGGTGGTCTTCACCTGTGCTCTGATAACCGGGTTGGTCTGGACGTGGATGGCCTTCTGGGTGCAGAACCTCCATCTGGCCCCTGATGCGGCCCTTGACGCGCTTCCCGGCATTGAGAGGGAGACCACCTACCCGGACATCCGGCTGCTCGTGCGCATGGTGGAGCGCATTTCCGCGGAGCGGAATACGGACCTTCACGAAATTCCCTTGGACCTGATGAGCGAAGGGGATGACGTGTTGCGCTGGTACTTTCGGGACTTCAAAAACCTGCGAGAGATCCCCAGCCTCAAAAGCGCCACCGCACCGGTGGTCCTGGCCCCCACCACAGTGGGGGAACTCCCCAACTACACAGGCATGGACTGGGTGACCCGCCGGGCCGTGTTGCCCACCGACTTGGGGGGACGCATATACCATTGGTGGCTTTACCGGGAGAGCGCCTTTCCCCAACCCACCACCAACGTGGTCCTGTGGTACGCGGCGGAAACGCCTCAGGGAAAGGATGGGGAATAACATAGCACAGGCGTCGTCAGGTGGTCTGACAGCCACCTACGCACAACTTGTTTGAGTCATTTTTGCCAACAAGCCTGATGGACTGACAGAATTCGCTAACACTTTGGTGGATAGTGCGGAAGAACCGTGGGCGGATAGACCGTGGTCGGTGGTCGGTGGTCGGTGGTCGATGGTCGGTGGTCGTTCGTCGTTCGTCCACTTGAGCCCGCCAACTACACAAACCAGTTCTCTCCGGCCAAAGAAATCATGGGTCGGTTCATCAGAAGATTCACGTAGGGAGTTGACCATGCCGAAACAAGGAGTCGAGGGACGAAAACAGACAGCCTTCCTCAATCGATGGTTACCCTGGACGCCCGAGGTTATCGCATATGGGGTGATAGGCGTGCTCGCGTTCCTCAGCCGCTTGTGGATGTTGGGCGCCCGCACCATGAGCCACGATGAGAGTCTCCACGTGGTGTACTCGTGGAACCTGTTCATGGGGAGGGGGTTCGAACATTCTCCCATGATGCACGGGCCCTTCCTCTTCCACTTGAACGCGTTCATCTACTTCCTGTTTGGGGATTCGGACGCCACGTCCCGGTTGGGTCCTGCACTCTTTGGAGTGGCTTTGGTCCTCTTCCCCATCCTCCTGCGCCCTTGGATAGGGCGGATGGGCGCGCTGAGCGCCTCGGTCCTTTTCCTCCTCTCGCCGGCCATCCTCTACCATTCCCGCTACATCCGTCATGACATTTACGCGGCTTTTGGCGCCCTTCTCCTCTTCTACCTGGCTTTCCGTTACCTGCACGAGCCCAAGGACCGCTGGTTGTACGGGACGGCTGCAGCCTTGGCTTTTCTCCTCATCACCAAAGAGGTGGCCTTCATGTACGGCGCAATCCTCGGCTCCTTCCTCGTCCTCACAGTGCTGGGGGATGTGTGGCAGAAGAAGCAAAGCTGGCGGGAACACCCGGCCACCGAACTGGCCATCCTCCTCCTCACCCTGGTTCTGCCCTTTGCCACCGCGTTTCCGGTGAAATTCCTGCTCCACGCGGATCCCGCGGACTACACGAGCGCGGGGATTATGCGTTCGGCCGTGGTCTTCGCCATTCTCTTCGGCATTTCCGTCGCGGTGGGGTACTTCTTCCTCCGCCAACGTTGGTGGGTGGCCGCGGGGATCTTCTACGCGATCACCACCGTCTTCTTCACCACCTTTTTCACCAACTACAAGGGGTTGGGGACGGGGTTTGTGGGCTCCCTGGGCTACTGGCTGAACCAACAAGGGGTCAAGCGGGGGCAACAGCCTTGGTACTACTACCTCCTCCTCATCCCCGAATACGAATTCCTCCCCCTCTGGTTGAGCATAGGAGGGGTGATTGCCTGGTTGCGTGGGCGTCCCAAACCCGAGGAGGAGGGGCCCGACCCCTCTTTCACCCGGGATGAACGGTACCTGTTCATCACCTTCCTGGTTTGGTGGACCGCGTTGACGTGGGTGCTCTACACGTGGGCCGGGGAGAAGATGCCCTGGCTCGCGGTGCACTTTGCCGTGCCTATGGGCTTGTTGGGAGGTTGGTTTGTGGGCCGGCTCATTGCCCTGTTGGATTGGACCCGCATCCGGAACACGTACGGCCTGTGGATCTTCCCTGCCTTCCCCTTGGCCCTCTACTTCCTCGTGCGGGTGTTCAAAACCCGGCCCTTCGCCAGCAAGCAACTGGCCGACTTGCAGAGCACGGTGGGCTGGCTCATCGCGCTGGCCCTCCTCCTGGCCCTCATCGGGTGGATGTACACCCGGTGGCGAGCTCTGGGCACCAGCACGTTCACCCGGACTCTTTTCCTCTCCCTGACCGCGTTCCTGGCCTTGTGGACCCTCCGGGTGACGTGGTATTTCAATTACATCAACTACGATTACCCCATCGAGCAGATGGTCTACGCCCACGGGTCCCCGGACGTGAAGTTGGTCATGGGGCAGATCGAGGACATCTCCCGCCGCATGTACGGGGACTTGAGCGTGGTTCTCCCCTATGATGACGACAGCACTTGGCCGTTGGAGTGGTATGTCCGGAATTATCCAAACAAACGGTACTACGCGGCCACCCCGTCCAAGGAGACGTTCAAGGATGCTCCCATTGCCATCGCGGGGTCCAAAAACGTGGACAAGGTGGAGAACCTCCTCAAACTCACGTGGAGGGAAGCGGGGGGGTACGAGAAATACCGGTACCGGCTCATCTGGTGGCCGTTGGAATCGTACAAAGGAGGATTGAAGGCCAAGATCCTGGAACTCATCCGCGATCCGGAGGCCCGCAAGCGGTTCCTGGACGCGGTGCTCTGGCGTCGTTACCAATATGCCACTTACGATTGGCCCTTCCGTCACGATTTCTACTTCTTTGTGCGGCGGGATGTGGTGCAAAAGATGTGGGATTGGGGGGTGCCCATCGGCGCGGGTGCGGTGGAAAAGGAAGTGGCCCAGCCGGAGAAGGATGTGTACGAGGCCGTGTTCCGGGAGTGGCCCGCGACCCGGCAGTTGGGCTCCGGGCCGGGCTCAGGCCCCGGTCAGTTCATGTACCCCCGCAACGTGGCCCTGGGACCGGATGGGAGCATCTACGTGGCCGACTCGGGCAATCACCGCATTGTCAAGTTCGACCCGCAAGGGCAATATCTCCTGGCTTGGGGACAGAAGGGCCAAGGCCCCGGGGAGTTCAACGAGCCCTGGGGTATCGCGGTGGATAAGGATGGGTTTGTCTACGTCGCGGACACGTGGAATCACCGGGTGCAGAAGTTCGACAGCAGTGGGGCGTTCATCACCCAGTGGGGCTATGCTGCCATGACAGGAGGACAGCTCACCGAGCCGGGTGCGTTCTTTGGCCCGCGGGCCGTGGCCATTGGCAAGGATGGGAACATCTACGTGACGGACACGGGCAACAAGCGGGTGCAAGTGTTCACGCCCGAGGGGAAATTTGTGGCCCAATACGGCGGCGCGGGAGTCGAACCGGGGCAGTTTGACGAGCCTGTGGGCATCGCGGTGGACGGGGATGGGTACTTCTACGTCGCGGACACGTGGAACCAACGGGTGCAGGTGTTTGATCCCAAGTTCACCTTTGTTCGCGCCTGGCCGGTGGATGGATGGTATTCCGAGTCCGTGGTCAACAAGCCCTACATCGCGGTGGACGGGAAGCGGCGGGTGTATGTCACGGATCCGGAGAATTATCGGGTCATTGTCTTCGATGCCACAGGTCAGGCGCTGGCCGTTTTCGGCCAGTACGGCACCGATATGAGTTCCTTTGGCCTGCCCAACGGCATCGCGATCGACGCGCAGGGGTACATCTACGTCGCGGACGCGGACAACCACCGTATCCTCCTCTTCCCCCCACTGCCGGATTAGGCGTAATGAGTAACGATTGACGATTAACGATTAAGGGGAATCGGCGGGAGAATGAGGTTGGCTGGGATGGGCGAAGAGCCTAACGCATAACGAGTAACGAGTAAGAGGGGCGGGAGACCATCCTAGGCCGGCTGTGACGATTCCTGGCTGGTCATGTACCCTATTAGAGCCCCCGAAGGGGGCTTTCCAAAACGATTAACGATTAATGAGTAACGATTAAGAGAGGGTTGGCTGAAGGACGAAGTCAGCCGGGATGGGCAAGGTGATAACGAGTAAGGGATTGGCTGGGTGTCCAT
>JAADDB010000010.1 GCA_013154135.1 Chloroflexota bacterium | reverse complement strand
AGCCCGCCGGCCACCCACCAAAAACTCCTTCTATGCACGGGGCGAGGACGTCGGCACCCCGCGGAGGTGCGGACCCGTCCGCCGCCGGGGAGTTTTGCCCGTCAATCAGGGTATAACAAGTCACAACTAAAAGGAGGTCGATATGATGTACGGACGAGGTTATGGTCGAGGCCGGAAGGGCCACGGTTTTGAGGAACGGCCCCGCAAGGGGCGCGGTTGGGGCTACGGCTCTGGACGCGGTTTCGGCCGCGGTCGAGGGCGCGGTGGCTGGAATGTGTCCGGGGAGGTGGTGGAGACTCCTCGCTTGGTGGCAGGAGAGATGGGTCCGGACGAGGACTTGCTTCCACCCCCTTGGGCCGGGTTCTGGCGGAATGAGGAAGCCAGTCCCGCGGGGAAGAGCCGCCGCGAGTGGTTGCTCGCCTGGCGAGATCGGCTGAAGGAACGGTTGGCCCAGGTGGAAGCAGAATTGCGGCGGATGGGAGAGGAGTGATGGCCTCTCGGGAGAAGATCGCCATTGTCAGCGACGACGCGCGGACCGTTTCCCCGCACTTCGGACGGGCCGCGTATTATGTGGTCGTCACCCTGGAGGATGGGGAACCCGTTGCCTGGGAGACCCGCGCTCGTACTCCGGTGCACCACGAAGAGCACCATCACCACGGCCATCACCACGGGCACCATCACGAGGGCCATGCACACGGACATCACCGGCGTGGCATGGGCGCCCATGCCGCGCAGCGACATGCGGCTCTTCTGGCCCCGGTCCGGGATTGTGATGTGCTCATCGCGGGGGGAATGGGCTTGGGCGCGTACGAGAACATCCAGGCCGCGGGGAAGCGCATCATCCTCACCCGCGTACGGTCCATCGAAGAGGTCGTCCAGGCCTATGCTCGGGGCTCCCTGGTTCACGAACTCGAGCGCGTCCACTAACCCACCTCTTGTGTCATGCCGTGCGCGCCGATCGGCTGACAAATTTGGTGGCGCTTTGGTGGAGGATGGGCGAAGCCCGCCACGCGCGCAAAACAGCTCTCCCCGGGCAGGCCTGAAGTGCCGTCAATCCGAGGCGCGCGGGAGGGTTTTGACACGACAAAAAAGGGCCGGATGGGAATTCTCCCGCCCGGCCTTTGGTTTTACACGTTCTGTCTGCTGTGGTTCAGCGGGTCACATAGCTGAAGAAGATGTGGTTCTTCAGTTCCATCTTCCCCTTTGTCCGCACCACGATGGGGCCAATGGCCGTGCCATCGGGCACGGAGACCAGCCGGTAGTAGTACGTGCGGCCCGGCTTCACCTGCGTGTCCTTGAACTGGAATATCTGATAACGGCCCTCATCGGCCACCTTCTCGACCGGATATGGTGTCAGCAGGGTGTACCCTCGCTCCGGCATCAGGGACCGGTAGACGTAGAACCCGTCGGTGTCCGATGTCGCGGATACCTTCCAGATGAGGGTGATGTACCCCCAGCCTGTCTCACTGTCCACGCTCACCACGTGGACCGCGGTGGGCAGGGTGTAGCCGATCTTGTGGTCCGAGGAGACCTGGCCGCAGGTCAAGTCCACGGTGAACTCCCGGCTGGTGGAGTTGCCCATCCCCTCGACCGGGGCAGCTTCCACGTGGTAGCGGCCCGGTGGGAGGTTGGTGAAGGTGAAGACGCCGTCGTAGTCGCTGAACTCCGTCCACGTGTCACCGAATTGGTTGGTGGCGGTGACGGGCACGTTGCCGATCCCCAAGGTCTCCGAGTCATCCTTGCGGCCATTGCCGTTGCTGTCCAGCCAGAGGAGTCCGCTCACGGTGACGGGTTCCGCGTACCCGAAGTCCACGTCCAGGTTGGTGATGCCTTCGGGCAGTGTGACCCGCACGGGGTTGGAGACGGTCGTCAGCACTTTCCCGGTGACGGTTGTTTCATCCACAAAGACCCAATATGTGCCCGCGTCCAGGCCCGCAAACTGGTACTGGCCGCTGCTGTTCGTCCGGGTTTGGGCGACCAAGTCATCGCCGGTCCCCGGGTCAAAGGTGTTGTTCCCGTTGTCCCGGTAGAGGAGGACCCGCACATCCGCGATGCCCGGTTCGCCGGGGTCCTGAACCCGATTGCCGTTGCAGTCGTGCCACACCAGGTCGCCCAGGATGCCTTCGGAAGCGACGGTGACGCCGGCCTGGTCCTCATCGCCGGGCACGGGTTGTCCGTAGGCTTCCGCGCCGTCGACGATGGCCCGGTTGATGCACTCGCCCTGGGTGTCCAGTACCTGGAAGGGCACTCGGACGGTGAAGGACTCGTCCGGCTGGAGGTAGCGGCCGAAGGAGAGAACCAGGTTGAGCCATTCGATGCGGCCGGGGCTGCTGCTCTGCTCCGGCGGCGTGGCCGTCTTGTTCAGGTACTGGAAGCACTGGGTGTCGTAGATGTCGAGCAACGGGATCTTGGTGAGGGCCACGTTGCCGATGTTGCGGATTTCAATTTCAAAGACCACCGTGTCGCCGGGCTGAACCCGTCCATCCTCAGGGGAGACGAGGCGCTTGATCACGTCGATGTTGGTCCCCGTTGTCCCTCCGGGCACACGGAAGCCGAAGTCCTCTTCCCCAACACCTCCTGGCGGGAGGTTCACCACTCGCGGGTTCGGGGGTGTTCCCAGGGTCGCTCCCGCGGGCAGGTCCGCGTCCGATTCATCCACTTCAACCCGGTAGGTGCCGGGAGGCAGGTGGTGGAAGCAGTAGCGCCCCACGCTGGAGGTGTTCTGCGCGTTGATCAGGTGGTTGGCGTTGTCGTACAGGCGGACGAGGATGTTGTGGAGGGGCAGGTCGCCGCTGTTGAACAGGCCATCCTCATTCGCGTCCAGGTACACATCCCCGCAGATGCGTCCGGTTGCAGGTTCCCCTGTGGGTGTGGGCGTCGGTGTAGGCGTCACACCGGAGGAGGGAACCAGGCCGAAGTGCAGGGACAGAATCTGGTGGCACGGGGAGATCAGGGTTGCTTCTTGTGGGTTGTTGCCGGAGACGGTGTATCCCGCAGGGGGGACTACTGTGACCGTGTAGCGGCCCAAGGGTAGACCACCCACTTGCCACCAGCCGTTTGCGTTGGTCGTCACCACCCGGTTGACCGGTCCGGTGATGCGGACGGTCACGCCGTTCACGCCCGGTTCCTGGGGATGCTGGTAGGTACCGTTGCGGTTCAGGTCCAGGAAGACTTTCCCACCCAGGGAGGTGAAGCAGGAGGTGGGGGTGTTTGTGGGCGTGGGCGACGGTGTCGCGGTGGGCCCACCGGTGGGCGTGGCCGTGGGTGTAGGTGTGTTGGTCGGCGTCGGTGTCGGCGTGGGTGTGTCCAGATCGCCGGTGGATCCCCCCGACCCGGTGGGCGTGGGGGAGGGGGTAGGGGTAGGCGTTGCTTGGCGGTTCTTGAAGCGGATATAGGTACATTCAGATCCCGCGTTCACAGGTGCGTCGAACCGAGGTGCGGTCACGGGCACCCAGCGAGGCTGCATTTCTTCCCAGAATGTATACCAACCAACGGGCAAGTTGTCGAAGCGGAAGTACCCCGTACCGTCGGTCACCCGGGTGTACACCGGTCCGGTCCCATCGGCACGTTGAGCGTGGATTACCCACCCGGGCAGGCCCACGTGCAGGTCGTCGATCTTGTGTCCTTCCACACAGCCGGTCGAGGGGCCTGTGGTGGGTGTGGGCGTCCACGTGGCCGTGGGGGATGGGGTGAAAGTGGGG
This sequence comes from Chloroflexota bacterium, assembly GCA_013154135.1. GTDB lineage: Bacteria > Chloroflexota > Anaerolineae > JAADDB01 > JAADDB01 > JAADDB01. The sequence continues at coordinate 1,301 of JAADDB010000010.1, read as the reverse complement.
GTGGGTGTCGGTGTGTTGGTGGGTACGACCACTTCCCCACAGTCGGAGTCGGACGCGCGGGGCACGTCGATGTCGAGTTCGTCCTTTGCGCCGTCCACGACCGCGGTGTTGCACGCGTCGCCCGCGTTCTCCAGGACTTGGAAGGTCACGTCCACGGTCACCGTCTCACCGGGGGTCAGGTTGCCCCGGTAGAGGGTGAGGTCGTTCCAGTGGAGGGTGTTTGTGCCCTGGCTGTTGGGCACATACGTGGCCGACTGGAATTGGAGTCGGGTGTTGTCGAATGTGTCGTCCAGGGGGAGGATGTCAATAATGGTCGCTCCGGTATTACGAATGGTAATCCGGAAGATGGCCGTTTCCCCTGGGGTCAGGGGTTCCTCGGTGAGGAGGGTTTTGGTCACTTCGATGGAAACAGCTTCCGGCGCGACCGCGTTGGGCGCGGCGTGCGCGCCACCGTACGCGACGGTGAGCATGAGCGCGATAAGAAGTAGGACGCCCAACGTACCAATCAATCGATGGGGTTTCCGCAATATTTGCCCGAACATACTTTCTCTCCTTGCCTGTTGAGAGTGCACTTTTTGCCAAGGTAATCTCAGTTTCTAGTATAACAAAACTTTCGGCCGATGATCCTGACAATATGCTGTCAATTTAGGGACGTCCAGAGTAGGTCCGAGGTAACGGGTAATTTCGGGGAAACGTTGGATCTAACAACATGATCGTGCCTGGAATTTAACGATGTGCTTGCTGGTTGAATGGAGGAGGGAGGGGAGAGTAACGATTGACGATTAAAGAGTAACGATTAAGGGGGTTGGCTGAAGGGCGAGGTAGGCCGGGATAGGGGAGGTTCTGGGGAGTGAAGAGTAACGATTGACGATTAACGATTAAGGGGGATCGGCAGGTGGATGAGGTTGGCTTGGATAGGCGGGGGTTGTAACGAGTAAAAGAGGCGGGATGTCCATTGTGGGCCGTGTGTAACGATTCTCGGCCGGTCATGCACTTCCACTCGTATCCTACACAACGCCCTTGGCCCCCTCCTCTCTCCCAGCATTGGGAGAGAGGAGGGGCGAAATGCCTGCGAGCTTTCCCCCGCCAACCCACGAGGGGTGGAGTGAGGGCCGAAAGAGCCCCCGGAGGGGGCTTCCCAAATTTAGCCCGGGGGTTCAGCCCTGGGCGATCGGACATGACCACACATGGCCGTTCACAAACGGTAAGGGCACACGGCCGTGCGCCCTGTTGATTTTTCCCTGGCGAATTGTTTTTGCGAGGGTGCGGGCCCGTCCGCCGCCAAGAAGTAGGGGCGGGTC
>JAADDB010000053.1 GCA_013154135.1 Chloroflexota bacterium | reverse complement strand
CACAAAACTCTTCCTATGCACGGGGCGAGAACGTCGGCGCCCTGCCGAGGTGCGGACCCGTCCGCGGCCCAGGGACTGCCGAATTCTGTCCGTCCATCCGGATGTTGGGTTAGGTGGCTGGGGGCTGGGATGTGGGAGGTAGATGTGGCACGTAGGGCGTGACGCTCATCAGAGGATGAGCATCGCATCCCCGAAGGAGTAGAACCGGTATCCCTCGCGGATGGCTTCCTCATACGCGCGCATCATCAGCTCTTTCCCCATGAAGGCCGCCACCAGGACAAGAAGGGTGGAGCGAGGAAGGTGGAAGTTGGTGATCAAGGCATCCACCGCGCGGAACTCGAACCCCGGAGTAATGTACAGCTCCGTCCACCCTCGGAAGGGGACCAACGGCTCGCGCGGGATGTGGGCAGGCGTATCCTCCGGCCAGCCGACCTGGGCATCTTCTCCCTTGATGTATTCGGGATGGGTGGCGGTTTCCAACACGCGCACACTGGTAGTGCCCACCGCGATGATCCGTCGACCTTCGGCCTTGGCCTGGTTCAGCGCGGCCGCGGTGTCCGGCGTCAGTTCGGCCCACTCGCTGTGAATGCGGTGCGCTTCCACCACCTCCTCTGTAATAGGCCGGAAAGTGTCCAAACCCACGTGAAGGGTCACAAAGTGGAAGCCGATACCCTTTTCCTCCAGCGTTTGGATGAGTCGTGGGGTGAAGTGGAGCCCCGCGGTGGGGGCAGCGGCCGAGCCGGCCACGCGCGCGTACACCGTCTGATAGCGTTCCGGATCGTCCAGGGGACGGTGGATGTAGGGTGGCAGGGGGACATTCCCCACCTGCGGGAGCAAGTCATCCACGGGCCGACTGAAACGGAGGATACGCCCTCCGGCCGGGGTGACTTCCACCACCTCTACCTCCACATCGGGGGCCTGTTCCAGGTGAAGGCGCAGGCCGGGGCGAACGCGGTGGCCCCGTACCAGGGCCTCCCACGTGGTATCATCCCGCTTGATCAGGAGCAAGATCTCCACCCGACCTCCCGTGGGCTTGCGTGCGAAGAGCCGGGCCGGGATGACGCGGCTGTCGTTGGCTACCAGCACATCCCCGGGTCGTAGGATGTTCGGCAGGTCATAGAAATGATGATGGGCAATCCGGCCGCTCTCCCTGTCGATGACCATCAGCCGAGACGCGTCCCGGGGTTCAACCGGGGTTTGGGCGATGCGTTCGGGGGGCAGAGTGTAGTCAAATTCCTCCGTCTTGAGCATGTCGGAAATTTCCATCCTTGCTGGTGTGTTCATGTTCGGGTACACTATTTTGTAACGCGTACCAAGCAACGAGTAGGGCGAGGTCGGCTGCAAGTCAGGTCGGCCATACCGTAACGCGTAAGAGGAGGTGGCGTTACGAGCGCTACACTCCTTTTTGGCACGGGGCCAGGACGCGCGTCCCGCCCGTCGTCCATCTATCTTAGCGAATTTCCTGCGGTTGTACAACCAGCGAACACGCTGTGAACACCCTTTGAGGAAAATAGGCGTATCCCTATCCCCCGAATGTTGGCTGAACGCTCACAAGGAGGTGGCGCAATGGCTGAGTCGTTGGATCGGCCCTGGTATGCGTTTTACGAGGAGGGGGTCCCTTACACCATCGATGTTCCGTCCATACCTCTCTACACGTTCGTGGATGACGCAGCGCGGGATTTCCCCAACAAAGTGGGGATCAAGATGGTCCTCAAATATTTGCCCCTGGGATTGTCCATCCACGCGTCCATGACCTACCGAGAGCTGCAAAAGGCCGTTCACAAGTTCGCGTCAGCCTTACATCAAGTGGGGGTACGCCCGGGGGATCGGGTAGCTATCATGCTGCCCAACACACCCCAATATGTGGTAGCTTTCATGGGAGCCCTGCGCGCGGGGGCCATCGCGGTGAACACCAACCCCACGTACACACCCCGGGAATTGGCCCATCAAATGAAGGATTCCGGCGCGGAGACCATTGTCATGTTGAGCCCCTTTTACGAGCGCTTGCAAGCCGTTCGGGATGAAGTGCCCATCAAACGGGTCATCATCACCGACATCCCCGAATACGTTAAGGGGATCTTCAAAGGCCTGACCGAGCGCACCCTGCGCAAAGAAGGCCTGATGGTGGATGTCCCGGAACAGGAAGGGGTATATCACTGGCAGACGTTCATGGGGCTCGGCGGAGAACCCCCCGCGGTCCAGGTGGACCCGGATGAGGTTGCCCTTTTCCAGTACACCGGTGGGACAACAGGGGTTCCCAAGGCTGCCATGCTCACCCACCGGAACTTGGTGGCCAACGCCATGCAAGTGGCCGGATGGATTCCGGGGTTCCCCCGAGGCGAAGTGGTGATGATGGGCGCTTTGCCCTTTTTCCACGTCTACGGCATGACCGTCTCCCTCCTGCTAGGACTTCACAACGCGGGACGGGTGGTCATGGTGCCTAACCCCCGGCCCATCGACATCGTCATGCAGACCATCCACCACGAGCGGTGCAACCTCTTTCCCGGCGTGCCTACCATGTACATCGCCATCATCAACCACCCGGAAGTTCACAAGTACGACCTGAAGAGCGTGGAAGCGTGCATCAGCGGGGCCGCTCCTCTGCCGGTGGAAGTGCAGCAGAAGTTCGAAGCCATCACCGGCGGGCGTCTGGTGGAAGGGTATGGCCTGACCGAGGCATCTCCCGTCACCCACTCCAACCCCTTGCGCGGCCGGAGAAAGGTGGGCTCCATCGGGCTCCCCTTGCCCAGCACGGACGCGAAGGTCGTGGACATGAACACAGGCGAGGCATTGCCGCCGGGCGGGGTTGGTGAACTCTGTGTGAAGGGCCCCCAGGTGATGAAGGGCTACTGGAATCGGCCGGAAGAGACCGAGTTGGTCCTCGATGAGGAGGGATGGCTCCACACCGGGGACATCGCGCGCATGGATGAGGAAGGGTACTTCTACATTGTGGACCGGAAGAAGGACATCATCATCGCCAGTGGTTACAACATCATCCCGCGGGAAGTAGAAGAAGTCCTCTACATGCACCCGAAAGTCCTGGAAGCGGTGGTCGCGGGCGTGCCGGACCCCTATCGGGGAGAGACAGTCAAGGCGTACATTGTGCTCAAGCCCGGCGAACAAGCCACGGCCGAGGAGATCATCGAATTCTGCCGAGAACACCTGGCCCCCTACAAAGTCCCCAAGTTGGTGGAATTCCGCAGCGAGTTGCCGAAGAGCCAGGTCGGCAAGTTCTTGCGTCGAGTCCTGGTGGAGGAAGAGAAGAAGAAGTTGGCCCAAAAGGAGGGGAAGTGATTTCCCCAAAGGGACGTTGGGGTGAGGGCGCGGGCCAACCTGCCCCCTCACCCCATGCCTGAGATCCCGCCCGCCTCGCAACCAAAAGCCTTTCCTTCGCGCGGGGTGAGAACGTCGGAGTCCCGTCAAGGCACTCCCGGCTTTTGTCCGTCCATCAGTCTGAGACCTTATTTATCACCAGGAGGAACGGAGGATGAACACCATCGCAGATCAAGTGGATGAACGCACGTACAAACGCATCATCAACGCGTGGGCCATGTATGACTGGGCCAACTCCGCGTTTGCCGCGGTCATCATGGCCACGGTCTTGCCCGTTTTCTACAGCAAAGTCGCGGCAGCGACCATCCATCCCGACCCGGAACGAGCTCGGGTGTTGGCGAGCAGCGCGTGGGGATACACAAACACCATCGCCATGCTCATCATCGCCTTCTCCGCCCCCATTTTGGGCGCGTTGGCCGACCACAGCGGAGCGAAGAAGAAGTTCCTGGGCGCGTTTGCTTCCCTGGGCATCACGGCCACAGCCCTCCTCTACTTCGTCAGCACAGGGGACTGGTTGGCCGCGTCCCTCTTCTACATTCTGGGACGGGTGGGATTTTCCGGGGCCAACATCTTCTACGATTCCCTCCTTCCCCACATCGCGCGCAAGGAGGACATCGATTATGTCTCGGCCAAGGGGTATGCTCTGGGGTACCTGGGGGGCGGTCTTCTCTTGGCCCTGAGTTTGGCTTGGATCATGAAGCCGGAGATGTTCGGCTTTCCCAACTCGGAGATGGCGACCCGGGTGTCGTTCATCGCCGTGGCCGTTTGGTGGGCCGTCTTCTCCATTCCGCTTTTCAAGTACGTGCCGGAACCGCCCCACGCGTTGGAGCGGGGGGAAAGTCGGCAGCATCCCATCAAGGCCGCGTTCCAGCGACTGCAGAACACGTTTCGGGAAATCCGCCGTTACACAGAGCTTTTCAAGTTCCTCCTGGCCTTTTGGTTGTACAACGATGGCATTGGGACCATCATCACCATGGCCACTATCTACGGCGCGGAGATCGGGATCCGGGATGTGGACCTGATTGGGGCCATCCTCATGGTGCAGTTCTTGGGGATTCCCTTCTCCCTGGCCTTTGGCTGGTTGGGCAAGCGCATCGGAGCAAAACGGGCTATTCTCCTCGCGCTGGGCGTGTATACCCTCATCGCGATCGGGGGATATTTCATGCGAGAAGGGTGGCACTTCTGGCTGTTGGCCGTTCTGGTGGCCACGGTTCAAGGGGGCGCACAAGCCCTTAGTCGCTCTCTCTACGGGGTGATGACGCCCAAGGCGAAAAGCGCGGAGTTCTTCGGCTTCTACAACGTGTCCAGCAAGTTCGCGGGCATTGTGGGCCCCGCGTTCTTCGCCTTTGTCGGCTCCATGGCCGGCTCCAGCCGACTCTCCATTGTGGCCCTTGTCATCTTCTTCATCGGCGGTGCCTTACTGCTCCTGCGTGTGGATGTGGAGAAGGGCATTCGGGTGGCCCGAGAGGAAGATGCCGCGTTGGGGCTGGCTTAGTCCCGCGGAGCGAACCGCTTTGTGTGCGTGACGGGCGAAGTCCGTCACGCACACAAAATCCTCCGACGCTCGACCCTTTCCTATTGTCCCGCGTCTATAAGGGATTCCACCCAGCCGCGGAGCATGTCCAGCCGTTCCAGGGGGAGCCGGGGATCGTGGGCCCCACGGCCGATGACCACGGTGAGCACCGGGTTCC
>JAADDB010000104.1 GCA_013154135.1 Chloroflexota bacterium | reverse complement strand
TGCGGTTCCCAGGTCTTGTCCACTTGCCAATTCTGACGCAGGTCATCCAGGTTCTTCCAGAAGCCGACGGCCAAGCCCGCGGCATAGGCCGCGCCCAGGGAAGTGGTCTCCGCGACCACAGGGCGGACCACCGGCACGTTCAGGATGTCGGCCTGGAATTGCATGAGCAAGTCGTTGTAGACCATGCCGCCATCCACCTTCAGGGCCTTCAGGTCCACGCCCGAGTCCTTGATCATGGCCTCGAACACATCTCGGGTCTGGTAGGCTGTGGCCTCCAGAGCGGCCCGGCAGATGTGCCCCTTGTTGATGTAGCGGGTCAAGCCCACGATGACGCCCCGGGCGTCGCTGCGCCAGTAGGGCGCGAACAGACCGGAGAACGCGGGCACAAAGTAAATGCCGCCGTTGTCCGGCACGCTGCGGGCGCAAGGCTCAATGTCCGCGGACTTCTTGAAGAACTGGAGGTTGTCCCTCAGCCACTGGACCAACGCGCCCGTAATGGCGATGGAGCCCTCCAGCGCGTACACCGCGGGCTCATCACCGAACTTGTAGGCCAACGTTGTGAGCAACCCACTCTTGGACTGGACCGGTTCGGTGCCCGTGTTCAACAGCAGGAAGCACCCGGTGCCGTACGTGTTCTTCGCCTCACCGGGGTCGAAACACGTCTGACCCACCAGCGCGGCCTGCTGGTCGCCCAGGTCGCCGCAGACCGGGATTTCATCCCCGAAGGGCCCGTCCTTCAGCGTGTTGCCCCACGTGTTGGGATCGCTGGACGGGACGATCTTGGGGAGCATCTGCTTGGGGATGCCCATGATCTCCAAGATCTCGTCATCCCAATCCAGGGTTTCCAGGTTCATGAGCATGGTGCGGCTGGCGTTGGTCACATCGGTGACGTGGGCACCGCCGTTGGGGCCTCCCGTCAAATTCCAGATGAGCCAGGTGTCGATGTTGCCGAAGAGGGCATCCCCCCGCTCCGCGGCTTCTCGCAACCCTTCCACATTGTCCAGGAGCCACTTGATCTTGGGGCCGGAGAAGTAGGTGGCCAAGGGGAGCCCCACCTTCTCGCGGAAGCGATCCTGGCCTCCGTCTTCGGCCAGCTCATCGCAGATTTCCTTCGTCCGCGTGTCCTGCCACACCACCGCGTTGTAGTACGGCTTGCCGGTGTTCTTGTCCCAGACCACGGTCGTCTCCCGCTGGTTGGTGACCCCGACCGCGGCGATGTCGCCGGGCTTGACACCGGCCTTCTCCAGGGCGCCTCGGATGACTTCCTGAGTGCGCTCCCAGATCTCCAGCGGATCATGTTCGACCCAGCCGGGCTTGGGGTAAATCTGTTCGTGTTCCTTCTGGTCCACGCCCACAATACGCCCGGCCCGGTCGAAAATGATGCACCGCGTGCTGGTTGTACCCTGGTCAACTGCAGCCACATACTTAGCCATGGTTCCCCCTCCTTGTCGTTATACACCTCTCTAACGCTGAACGTGTCCGAGTGGAAGGTGTCCCCTCCTCATTCACTGCTCGTTTCTTCCTCCCCTGCTTCCTTGGAAACCACATCTAGGAGAGCTTTCAAGAGCATGTAGGAAGACGTAGCGCCGGGATCTTGATGTCCGATGCTGCGCTCGCCCAAGTAACTGGCGCGCCCCTTCCTCGCCTGAAGGGGGATGGTGTCCTTCATGCCCTTCTCGGCGGCTGCCACCCCACGCCGGAGGATTTCGACCGTATCCGCGCCCTCTTCCAGGGCCTTTTTCATGGCCTCCACCGCGGGGAGGAGCGCATCGACCATTGTCTTGTCCCCGGGCTGAGCACGGCCGCGTTGGATGACCCCTTCGACCGCGGCTTCCCACATGTGGACCAGGTCCTCGTCGGTGAGTTCGTACTTGTTGGCCACAGCCATGCCTGCGCGCATGAACAGCGTGCCGTACAAAGGACCGCCGGCTCCGCCCACACTGGAAATGAGGGCCATGCCGGTGGTCTTGAGAATACTGCCGATGTCCTTATCCTGGACGCTGGGAAGTTGACTCATGACTTTCTTAAAGCCACGGTCCATGTTGATCCCGTGGTCCGCGTCGCCGATGGCCGCGTCCAACTTGGTGAGATAGTCCTTATTCTCCTCCAGGACGCGTGCCACAAGCTTCAGCCATTCTACGATTTGATCGCGGGTAACCATACGCCTTTTCCGCCTCCTTCATCTTTCGGCTTGTGGGGGGATTGCCATGGCTGTATACATTCTCCCCCCTTTGCCCCAAATGGCCAAACCGGTCCTTCGGGGTTTGGACCCCGGAGGATGGCCCTTCCCCACGGGACTCTGTCCCCCTGGGGAAGGGCCCGGTTGATGGTGTGGGTGGGGTTAGGCCTTCCACCGGAGACCCGGTGTGAGCACGGGATCATCCCACAACTCGACCATCTCATCGTCCACGCGCAGGAGGGTAATCATCACGCCCTGCATCTCCAGGGAGGTGATGTAATTGCCCACCAGGTTGCGCACAATGGTGAGTCCTTTGTCCTCGCAGATTTGGGCCAGCTTGCGGTAGACCACGTAGAGCTCCGCGATGGGCGTGCCCCCCATGCCGTTGACCATGGCAATGACCCGGTCGCCGGCCTTGAAGGGCTCGTCCGTCAGTTCTACTTCCACCCACTCGCCCTTTTCCTCGTCGAATTCCCGCAACGTGCGGGTGTAGGGCGGATCTTCAATGATGCTGAGGGCGAGGAGCTCGGTGATCTCGTCCGCGGGGCGCCACTTCATGCGTTCCCGGCCCGGCTCCCCGTGGATGCCGATGCCGATCTCGATCTCATCCTCCCCCAGGTCGAACGTGGGGGTGCCCTTGGCCGGGACCGTGCAGGAGGTGAGGGCCATGCCCATGCTGCGGCCGTTCATGTTGACCTTGCGGGTCAAATCGGCCAACCTGCGCAGATCATAGCCGCGCTCCGCGGCCGCGCCCACGATCTTCTCCGCGAGCACGGTCGTGCCCGTTCCCCGACGCCCCTGGGTGTAGAGGCTGTCCTTCACGGCCACGTCGTCGTCGATGATGATGTTCAACACGCGGATCCCCTCCGCTCGTGCCAGGTCCGCGGCCATCTCGAAGTTCATCACATCGCCGCTGTAGTTCTTGACAATGAAGAGGACGCCCTCACCGCTGTTCACCGTCTTTGCGGCTTCCAGCATCTGATCCGGGGTGGGAGAGGTGAACACCTCGCCCGGACAGGCCGCGTCGAGCATCCCTTTGCCCACAAATCCGCCGTGGAGGGGTTCATGGCCGCTGCCCCCACCGGAGATGATCGCGACTTTGCCCTTGACCGGCGCGTCCGCCCGGTAGACAAAGGTGGGGTCAAAGTGGACTTTGAGGATATCGGGATGGGCTAGGGCCATGCCCTCCAGACTTTCCCTGACGAAGGTTTCCGGCTTGTTGATTAACTTCTTCATGGTTCCACTCCTTTCTCCTGTGAAATGCCGCACTTCTTCGTGGACTGCCGAAGGGCGAGTGCCCGGAGTATTCCGGCACATGGCCCTATCCGGCGTTAAGTGAGGTCCCCCGTGGACTTCTGCGTGTCCACGGGGGAGCCCGGTTTAGGTTATTCCTTCCCCAAGAAGGGGGTAATCAGCCAGTCGTAGCTCAGCGCGCCGAGCACACCGCCGATGATTGTGCCGATGACCGGAGGTCCGATCCAGTAGAGTCCGTTGAACAGCCCCTTGGTCCCCACGAGCACGCCGAAGATGCGGGGGCCCAGGTCACGGGCCGGGTTGATGGCGTAGCCGGAGGGACCACCCAGGGAGAGACCTACGGCAAGGACGACAAAGCCGATGAGGAGGGGAGCGGTGTTCCCCTTGGGTGCCAGGTTCTTCTCATCCGTCATGGCCAGGACGCCCCACAGGAGTACGGCTGTGCCGAAGATCTCGGCGATGAACGCGTTGAGGAGGGAATAACTGCCCACTGGGTCCGCGCTGGTGGCAGCCCCCCAGAACGTCTTCCCGAACACGGAGCCGGGGCCGGTGCACCAGACATTGGGCATGCCTGCCTGGACCAGGCCGTCATGGTAGACCAGGTAGACGCCCAGGGCGCCCAGGAACGCGCCGATGAGCTGGGCGACGATGTAGGGGAGCACCTTGGACCAGGGGAAGCGCTTGGTTGCTGCCAAGGCGATGGAAACCGCGGGGTTAATGTGTGCGCCGGAGACTCCACCGGCCACGTAGACGGCTACGGCCACAGCAAAGGCCCACCCGAAGGTGATGGTATTCCAGTCGTATCCGGGCGGGGCCAAGCGGGGGGCCAACCCCACGTTTGCCACAACGCCATCACCCAACAAAATCAACAAGAACGTGCCGAAGACTTCTGCAATAAATTCGCCGGTAAGACCGTTCCGCTTCATGGCGTCTTCTCCTTTCTAAATCTCTCCTTGGGCATACCTTCACACGTCGATGAACCAATGGATGCCACAGTCCCACAGGGTATGAGCGCTGCGGGGTAAACGGTCATCTGTTGGGCCTATCACCTCCTTTCCTCATTGGGGTGGAGAAAACCGATGCGTGGTAAGACCGCGCGTTCCCCCGTTGGGTGGGCATGTGGGTCAGGATGAGTGCGGATATGTGCCACCAAGGTTTCATGGAAGACACCGAACACCCTGTTTTCGGCCGATGGGGGATATGATCGGCCCTGTTCTCCCTACTGATCCCGCGGGATTCCCACGGGCACACGCAATGGGGGATGACGTAGGCGGTCGAACTTCACTATCCATTATGGGGTGAGGCGCGGTGAAAGTCAACGTGGGGATGGAAAATGTTTCATCTTGAAACGCCATCGTAGCAGCTCATGTTTCAACATGAAACATAGGTCGAGCTTCGGCCTCTGATTGTGACGAGTAACGAGTAACGATTAACGATTGACGATTAAGGGGCTGAATGCCGGGATGGCCCTTCAATGCCGAGTTGGCGAGAGAAAGGTTCCACGGGCCGCGGACGGGTCCGCACCTTGGCGGGGTGCCGGCGTTCTCGCCCCGTGCATAGTAAGTGTTTTTGGTGGATGCTGGCTGGGCGAA
>JAADDB010000143.1 GCA_013154135.1 Chloroflexota bacterium | reverse complement strand
GGGCGAAGCCCGGCCCGCACCCACGCAAAACTCCCTCTATGCACGGGGCGAGAACGTCGGAGCTCCGCCGAGGTGCGGACCCGTCCGCCGCCGGGGTACTACCGAGCTTTGTCCGATAATCAGCTCCGGATGTTCGGGCATGACCACACATCGCCGTTCACGAGCGGTAGGGACATACGGCCGTACGCCCGCCTTAATCGTCAATCGTTAATCGTTACTCGTTAGCTGGCTCCGCCGAGATGCTACTGAGAACGGCTTTTGTCCCTCAATGCCCCTCCAAAAGTTCTCCGCCTCCGGCGAATGGGGTATAATGGCCCAGGGGAACGGAACGATGAAGAGCAGATGAAGGACGATAGGAGGCAACCTGCGTCCATCAGGTAAGCCATATCACGTGTGGATGAGGCGGAGCGCTCGAGCGGGGGGCCGGGCTTCAAACCCCTCCGACCCGGAGGCAGATGAGGCCTGGCAACAGGTACGGAACCGTGTGACCTCACCATCGACTGTCGTCCACCGTCGCCCAGGAGGCCCAATGATGAGTGTAACTTTGACATGGTACGGACACGATGCCTTTCGAATAGGGGGGCCCCCGGTCACCTACGTGGATCCCTGGCGGATGCCGGAGGATGTCCCCCTGGCCGATGTGATTCTCATCACCCATGAACATTACGACCACTGTTCCCCTGACGATGTAGAATTGCTCCTCGGGCCGGATACCGTCATTGTGGCGCCGGCCGCGGCCTTGGCCAAACTGCAACACATCCACGCGGCCAAACGGGAAGTCAAGGTAGGGGATGTCTTCACCCTGGGCCACTTGCGAGTGCAGGTCGTTCCGGCCTACAACATCAACAAACGCTTCCACCCGAAACGAGCCGGTCACGTGGGGTACCTCATGGAACTGCAGGGGCTGCGCATCTATCACGCGGGGGATACCGACCTCATTCCCGAAATGAAGAACATCCGGTGTGATGTAGCCCTTTTGCCGGTGAGCGGCACCTACGTGATGGATGCCAAAGAAGCGGCTCAAGCCGCGGCCCTTCTCCGACCTCGCTTGGCCATTCCCATGCACTACGGCGCGATTGTCGGTTCCATCAAAGATGCGGAGCGGTTCAAAAAACTCGCGCCTGTGCCCGTGCGCATCCTGGAACCAGAAGAGATGCTGGAACTGACCTGAATTCCGGGAGACACCATGGAGCGGATTACCAGCACAAAGAACCGTCGCGTGGTGGAAGCCCGCAAACTCTCCAGCCGCAAACACCGACGTCGGCAGGGGCGTTTCCTTGTGGAAGGGCTTCAGATCCTGCACATGGCCTTGGATGCCGGCGCTGAGCCGGTCGAAGTCTTCTACTGCGAGGACCTCTTTACCGGCCCAGAGGCGAGAGCCCTCTTACAGCGATTTGCCGAACGCGGGGCCACCCTGGTCCCCGTCGCCCCCCACGTCCTTCAATCCCTCTCGGAAAGGGAGACCCCCCAGGGGCTGGTCGCGACTTTTCGCCTCTTTGAGCACACGCTGGATCAGATCCGGTGGGAAGGGAATGGGCTTACCGTGGTCCTCGACCGCCTGCAGGACCCGGGCAATCTGGGCACCCTTATCCGCACCGCGGATGCGGTGGCCGCGCGTGCGGTGATTCTCATCGAACCCTGTGTAGACCCTTTTGACCCCAAGACCGTCCGTGGGAGCATGGGCTCCATCTTCAACGTTCCCATCGTGCGGGTGAAGGACGTCGCGCATCTTTTCCGCACCCTGCGGGACCATCGGGTGCGCGTGGTGGGAACGGATGTGCGCGAGGGTCGTTTGTGGGGGGAAGGCCTTTGGGAGGGGGAAGTGGCCCTCCTCCTGGGCAACGAGGCGCGAGGGCTCTCCCCTGATGTGCGGGAACACGTGGACGCGTACGCGCGGCTGCCCATTGTGGGAAAGGCCGAATCCCTCAACGTGGCCGTTGCCGGCGGCGTGTTCATGTATTGTTGGCTCCGGGCCCAGATGGACCATGGCCCACGCTAGACGCTTGGAACCTCTCCGCGGGCCTGTTGTGATAGTCTATCGGTATTGACTGCACCGACACATATATGGCCTACAACACTCTTTTCTTTCACAGGGGAAAACGTCCGAGCTCCGCCAAGGTGCGAACCCGCTCCCGGCCAAGGGGCTGCCCGGGTTTCTCAATTCGCCCTTTGGGAATTACTCCACACGCAGGGAAGTGAATACATAATCGATGATTTTAGGCAGGCTATTTTGTACAAATCGTTTTACTTCTTGCGGCATTGATTCATCCGGCTTAAAAACGGCAAATGTTATCGTCACCCCTTTGCCATCCTTGACGAGGAATAGTTTGTAGATCCTCAGAAGATCATCCATTAAGGTGGCTTCCAGCACATGTGCGTCCAATCCTTGAGCAGTCTTCCCGGTTTCTTCCCGGACTATCTTGAATTTATCCCCAAAAGCTTGCTTCCACAGGGCCGCGTATTCTTCTGTTGATATGTCTGAAAGCCCGTAGGCTCCTAAATCATCTTCGACGACTATCAGTACCGCGATGTGATAGGGGTCTGTAAGACAAAATGTCACACCTGGCACTTGGCAGAAGTTTCGAGCTATTCTTGTTGGCAGCTCAGAGGACCAATTCGCAGGATATCGGATATGCACATAAGGTGCCGTCTTACTTGTATATACCCGCACGGGCCCGATAGAGGAAGGTAAAGGTGTTGGTGTCGGTTGGATGATAACAGGCGTCGGGGCGCCTTCGTAGGGAGGACGGACTTGAATGTCATATCCTCCGATGCTACCGCTCAAATCCGTGACAATTAGCGCGTATGTGCCCCGCTTAGGCGCGGTAAATGTCAATTCTGCATCTGTGCCGAACAAACCTTTGCCACTGTCCATATCAATGAGCAGAGATTCGTTGGGCAGAGGTTTGTCCAATAGATCGACGACCAGCGTAGGATCGATCATTAAAGCGGAGACATGTATATTTACCGTTTCTCCCTTGGCCAGGACTAACCGATATACATCCACATCGTTGGGGTAGTCTAATACTCCGTAGCGTTCCTCGCCCACCTGTAGTAGTGGATCTTCAGAAGATTCAGGGTGTCGTACCAGCGGAACGTTGCTCTCGACGGCAATGTTCGTTCGTGATCCCCTGCCCATCAATGCCAGATAATAGGGGCCAGGACGCTCTAGGGAGAATTCATCCCGGGCTCCGTCTATGACCGGTTCTCCTGCTCGGAGATACATGCCAGCGGCGTCACAAACAGCGTATTCTGCATGAGCGCTGAGGAGGCCTTCTTTGAAAGTCAAATTCACATGGGTCCCTTGAGGTGCGTGGATGACGAACCCAACCTTGGCCCAGCGGTGGCGGAGTGTGACATTCTGCGTTGTGCGTCCTTTTAGGTGAGATGTCCACACCCATGAAGCTGTTTCCGGTATCTCGTCATGGAGCATTAACTGAATACGCGGCAGCACATCCTTCGTTGTTAGGACTAGACCATATTGTCGATCGGCAAAGGCATAGCCAGAGATGCCTAACACATCCCCTTGTGGTGTGAGTAAAATGCCTCCACTTTGTCCACCAGCAACGGTGGCATCCGTCTGAATGAAAGTGAACCCCAGGGCATCCCACCGGCGATACCGGGAGATAAGTCCTCGAGTAATTGTGGGTTTGGGGAATGTTTCCACTTCGCCCGGGTATCCGAGCAAGTACACTTCAGTCCCTACAGGGAGTTCCCTTTGCTCTTCCAACGCGATGGAGGGTAACGTGGTTGTAATAGGCCCCAAGAGAGCAAGGTCAGCTAAAGTGTCCAGATGGGCTACCGGGACATTCGTGAATTCTTCTTTGTCGGGAAACGTAAGTCGCACGTGTTCAAATGGCAACACAACGTGTGCATTCGTCAACACATAGTGGTCCTGAACCAGCACACCTGTGCCTTTCCCTAAGGGCGTATCTACAAATGCCAACGATTTAGCATATCGCTCGAACAACGCCTCCGGGCTTAAGGGGGTTGGAGTGGGTGTTTGGGTGGGCGTTGGGGTTAACGTAGGTGTCGGTGTGGGCGTGGGAGACAGGGTCGCCGTGGGAGTAGTCGTAGCGGTGGCCGTGGGCGAAGGGAGCGGCGTCGGGGTTGGGGCGGAGGTAGTGCAACGGGTGAGTAAGACGACCATCATCAACACGAAACCGAGTATCCACTTATTTGTCTGTTTCATGGGACATCTCCCTCTAGGGACAATGCGCACTTCCCACGGGGTGCGAACCTGTCCGCCGCCCGGATCTTACTGAGTTTGAGCTAACGATTAGAACTTCAGCTTTCGAATTTTACCATACTCAATAAGTTTATGGCTAAATCCCTAAAGCCCTCACTAATTGACCAACAAAATTCGGTAGTACCTCGACGGCGGACGGGCCCGTACAAAGTTGTCTTAATCGTTATTCGTTAATCGTTACTCGTTCCTTTTCCCTCTCACATACTCTGAACACCTCCGCAACCTGTCTGTCCCATACTGGGGACGTACCATTTGGAACCGCGTTGCAAATTCATTCGGTCACGGAGGCGTCCTATGCTGTCCTTCACACCCTCTGAAGAGCAACAAATGCTCGTCAACACATTGCACAAGTTCGCGGAAACCGAGATGCGGGCCCATGCCCATGAAAGCGATGAGTCGGGCGAAGTGCCCTCGTCCCTGGTCAACACCGGGTGGGAGATGGGCCTGATCCCGGCCGGGATTCCCGAGGAATACGGGGGCTTTGGGGAGGACTATTCCATCCTCACCGGCGTCCTGGCCCTGGAGGAGCTGGCCTGGGGCGACTTGAGCATCGCACTGCACATTCTCACCCCGGCCCTGTTTGCTACCCCCGTCCTCCTGCAGGGCACGGAGGAACAGAAGCAGGAGTACCTTCCCCGCTTCTGTGAGGAATCCTTCTACCCGGCCACGGCCGCGTTCGTGGAACCCCTTTTCCAATTTGACCCCTACGCGATGCAAACGACCGCAACCCGCGAGGGCGATGCCTACATCCTCACCGGGACAAAGGCTTACGTCCCCCTTGCGGATCAGG
>JAADDB010000214.1 GCA_013154135.1 Chloroflexota bacterium | reverse complement strand
CGAAGCCCGTCCACCACACAAAACCGTTCTCCCTGGGAAGGAGATCAGGTCGACGTTCTCGCCCTGGGCAGAAAAGAGTTTTGTGTGTGAGGAGGGGGGGCTTTGCCGCTTCGCTCACAAAACTCTTCTTTTGGGCCATTGATGGCAAGGTACAAAAAGCTTGATGGGTTAGTCGCTCAAGATTCAACCTTCTATTGCGCACGATGAGTGGATAATCGCGCTTAACGTCCCCTTTCCTCCATTATATCACACTTTGTCAAATTGGCCCGAAAATGTGAATATTGCAACAAGTGCGTGGATTGATGTGTAATAATGGTTCTGCCGGAAAAGTCATTGGAGGGGGAAAACAGTTCGTTCCTGTTGGACCTCATTCCTGCAGATTGCCTCACAAAACTCAGCAGCACCTGGGCCGCGGACGGATCCGCACTCCATGCCAAGAAGAAGTTGTGTGCGTGGCAGGTGAGCGAAACCCCCTCGCCACGCACACAAACCGTGCTCTCCGGGGAGATATCAACAGAACCCCATCTCAAAGGGCCCCATCCTCTTGTGTGGGCCGGGAGGAGCCCGGCCCACACATCAGCCTCCTTCCCGGATATCAGGGTTGGGTCTTGTTCAACTGCGGTAAGTAGTTATGCCACTCAGGCGCGGGGGAACACCAGTACCCCGCACACAGTTGATAATGTCCCCCGGAGGACATCCCACTTACGGATTGGCCAATGGTGCCCTCCAGCGCGTAACGGCCATTGGCACTCTCCCCGCCCCCGCCCCCCATCACATACCAGGGGACTCTCAAGTCAGAGGAGGCCATCGACACGATGCTGGCCAGGATCAGAAGAAGGAGAGCCAGGATACCCAAGCGGACGATTTTTCCTCTCATGGCTTTCTCCTCTGTTATTTGTACACCCAGATACGCACGCGTATGTACTCACAATGGATGTCGTGTGCCAGGCGAACTACCGTGATAGAGGAATAGCCCAGGGCACGCCAGTACGCGCCGTATCCCTTTCCGTTCTGTATGTTCCCCCCGAAAAAGCGTTGGTTGATCCCGTGATCGGCCCAATGGCTCTTGCAAGTCATGTCCACGACGTAATTATTCGGGTTGCCCCTCAGGTTGTGGGTGAGTGTCTTGACTTCCCCCTTGCTGAGGGCGACCCATCCGCTGTTGTAGGCCGGCCGCGGCAGAGCGGAGATGACAGCACCACTGTCGTCCACATTGAAGAGGAGGTGACCATCCTTGTCGCGGATTTCAAAGTCCGAGTCGTTCCCGCTCTTATCCGCGTCCAGGTCAATGCGGAGCGTGTCATTGGTGCGCAGGACGATATCGCTGTCCAGATCTCGGGGTTCGGATGAGATGACGCCGTTATCGTAGGAGCTGTTGTTGGCGCCCAGGATGAGATCGGGGGCGCTGTCGCTGCCGGCACGCGCGTAGATTGCTGCCCCGCCTTCAGCTCTGCTTTCGAACCGGCCGGCAAAACCCCTTGGGGCCAAGGTGATGGCGTGGATCCCGGATGAGATGTGGGAGGTTGCTTGGTTGCTGACCAGAATAGTGCTCCCGTTGGGCACATTCCCCTCGATATGGGCGCTCGGCCTCAGGCTTAAGGCATATGGGACCGGGGAGATGGGCTGTCGAGGGGAAAGGACAGTGTGAGGGTGCGTCCCGCCCTTGGGCCGCACTCTTACTTCGAGCCACAGCTCATTGCCTACCACATAGCGGGGGGGAAGGTACAGGAAGGTGGTAAAGAGGCCGTTTTGCACGGGGACGTTGTTCCGGATGTTCTGTCCTACGAGGTGGCCTCCGGTGCGGGCATCGTATAGCTTGAACAGGAAATCGTAGTACCCGTTGGCCGGATGCCCGTTCTCTAGCAGCCGTCCTTGGTAGACAACAGACGAGCTGACCATCCCTTCTACACCCATCGGTTCGGCCGGAGTCCCTTCCTCCGGCCCATTCCCCTGGGCCCAACTGAATCCACCTATGAGGGTTAGGAGTAGGATCAACGCGAGTGTGAAAATTCCCCACCGTTTCATTTGGACACCTCCTGTCGGTCTAAAGCTCCTGGACCTTTTGCGCCAGGACCCTCATCATGAACTCCACCAACTCCTCAAGGGAATGGAAGGAGTGGATCACGCCTTTTTGCAGGTGGTGGATTTCCCCCATCCATTTCCATCTCCCATCCGGCTCTTGTTGAAGCCAAACCCGGATGAGGAAGGAGCGATATATGTGTGTACCCTCGGACATGGCCTGCTCCCGGGTGCACGGGTGCAAAACGTGGGACATAACTGCGCGGTTATTCTAGCGGGGGAGCGTCTACAAAGTGTCCACAGAATGCGTGACGCGTGGCAGGGGCCGCGGGGGACGACGGAGGACGGACGACGGACGACCACCGACGACCGACGACCGACCACCGACCACCGACGAACGACGGACGACCACCGACCACCGACCACCGACGGACGACGAACGAGAGGTTCTCTCGCCAGCCCGGCATTCAGTCCTTGAATCGTTAATCGTCCATCGTTCCTCATTGCCAGCCGGCTTTTTGCAGCCGAGGCCCAAGATCGTCCATCAGGGGCGGGAGCCCGGGCCAGGTGGGGTGGTATTCACGAATGGCGTGGGCAGTGTAGCTCAGGAGGAGGAGGGAGTGGGTGGAGCGGGCGGTGGATACTGCCCGGGAGAGGAGGTGGGGGTCTGCCGCAGGGGTTTTCACCAACCCGGCAAGTGCCCGGGCCACCAGGGCCTTCTCCCCGCGTTCCATGCTCAGCCTGAGCGCTCGCTGGAAGAGCGCGCGAGCGCCCTGGGGATGGCCAAGCACTATCAAGTCCTCCGCCACTTGACACAACACGCTGGCCTCTCGTCGGAGGTTATTGTGTTGCCGGGCCTTGCGGAGGGCTTGCTTGTGGGCTCGCAAGGCCGATTGGACCTGGCCCTGACTGCGGAGCAACATCCCCCACCGTTCCAGAAGCCAAATGTACGCGCCCGCGTACACCCGGTCCTCCACCTCCAGCAGATCCCGCAAGCGGTCCAGCGCCTCCTCGGTTCTCCCCTGCAGATGTGCCAACAGCGCCAAGTGGATGTCCGCGTACAGGCGACCGAGCAAGGAGTTCATGCGGAGGGCCAGGGAGCGAGCGTGCTCCAGCCTTTCCTCTGCCTCCTCACTCAGCCCCAGGTGAAGCGCGACGAACCCGCGGCCCACATCGAAGAGATGATCCGGCCGTTCCACCCCCACCCGCCGGAGCCACTGAACCGCCGACTCGAAGGCTTGCCACGCGGCGAGAAAATCCCCCAAGTTGTACAACACGTGTCCCCGATTCGCTTGAATGCGGTGCATGAGAAAATAATGGGACACGCGACGGGCATACATCAACGCCCGGTCCAGCGAGAACAGCGCTTCCTCGTACTCACCCGTCATCAACGCGGCCACCCCGCGCAGGTTCCACATCTCGGCCAACCGTACCGGATCCTGCTCGCGCTTGAACACCTGGAGGGCTGCGTGCCACGTGGCGCGGGAAAAGGGGTGTTGGAAGTGGACCGCGACCATCTCCCGGAGGTATAAGGCCCGGGCCCGGAGTGATTCATCTTGGCATTGGTCGGCCACATCAAGGCATTGGGCGACCCATTGGGTGGCCTCCGCCTCCTGCCAGCAATTAATGGCCATGGGGATTTTCTCGGCCAGCGCGTCCAGGATCAGGCGGGGAAAGCCTCCGACCTCGGCCAGGCGGATGGCCTCGTCCAGGGCCTCATGGGCTCGGGCGTAATCTCCCAGAGCTCGGTGTCCCCGTCCCTTCCAGAGCCAGCTTTCCGCCTGGATGGCAAGCCGTTTCTCCTGGTCGGTCAAAAGCTCTGCCAACGCCAAAGCCCGATCCGCGAGGGCGCACAGGTGCGCGTGTGCGAACTGACGGGCCGCGTTCTCCATCGCGCGCAGGAGCGCGGCGAGAGCTTGTTCCACCTCTCCGGCCGCCTCCCAATGATGGGCCAACAGGGCATCCAGGTTGGGAATGCAAGACGTGTGGGCCCGGGCCAGGGCTTGGGCTGCACGGCGGTGAAGGAGTTGGCGACGTGCCGGACTCATGGCCTCGTACACGACCCGGAACAGCTGGTGGTGGGCGAACTGGTAACGGGGGGCCGGACCTTCCTGGACCACGAGAAGATGACGGTGCAGGAGATCTTCCAGGGCCTCCGCGATCTCCTCGTCCTGTCGCGCCGCGGTCTCCCTCAACAACTCCGGCGTGATGTGGGGATTCAGCACCGCGGCCGCGTTGAGCACATGGCGGCTCAACGGCGACAACAGTTCCAGGCGATAACGCAACACGTCACGTACCCGTTCGGGAATGGGCAGATCTACCCCTTGGCCCGGCTGTTCCAGGAGCCAGCGGGTGGTTTCCAACACAAAATAGGGATTTCCTCCGGTATGCTGTTGCACCTCTCGGATGAACCGGGAGGTGAGGGCCGAGGGAGGTGGTGAGAGCGCGCGGATGAGTTCCCCCACATGTTCTTCGGCCAACCCCTGGAGAGTCACCTCTCGCGCCCATCCCCGATGTTGCGCGTGGAGCCGGAATTGTCGGAGGGCTTGGGGGGCCTCCTCGGGCCGGTACGTGATGATCAGGAGGAGGGGCAAGCGGGAGAAATTCTGAGTGAGCACGGTGAGCCATTCCCAAAAGGCATCCCCTGTCCAATGCGCGTCTTCCACAACGAAAACGGTGGGATGGGGGGCGAGGTAGTCGAAGAGGCGCACCAGCACGTCGCGGAGATACGCCCGGCCCACTTCTCCCTCCAGCGCGAGGGGCGGTGGGATGTCCGGCCGGAGTCTGTGAATGCCCGGGAAAAGGCGGCTGAGCTCGGCCAGGATCTCGGGGGGCACACGACGGGACGCCTCAACAAGATGGGGAATGATGGGACTGAGCGCGACTTGGATGGGGTAATAGGGATGTTCTTGGGCGCCGTGGACGCCTGCTCCGGTAAGGATGGGGCCGGCCACCTGGCGGAGAAATTCCTGGACCAGCCGGGTTTTTCCGATGCCCGGTTCCCCGCTGATGAAGAGGACGCGGCCTTCGCCCTGTTCTTGCACGTGGCGCCATGCTTCCAGGAGGATGCGGAGTTCTTCTTCCCGGCCTTGAAAGGGGATAGGCCTTTTGCCGCGGGGCGCGGAGCCGCCTGTCGGGGCCGGGGAAGGAAGGGTGGGCAGTGTTCCCTGGAAGATGGTTTGGTAAAGGGCCCGTGTTTCCGGGAGGGGGTCGACGCCCAGTTCTCGTTCCAGGAGGACCACGTACTCCTCGTAGTGCCGGAGGGCTTCCCCCCGTTCTCCCGCGTGGGCGAGCGCGTAAATGAGGAGCCGGTGCAGCTCCTCTCGCAAGGGGTCGTGGGCAATGCCCTGACGGGCCCAGGTGATGGCTTCTGCCCATTGACCTTGGTGCACGTAGGTGCGCGTCAACTGGGTCACTCCCTCCAGGTACAGGCGCAAGAAGCGTTCCCTTTCCACAAGGATCCAGGTTTCCAGGTCCGCATGGTGGGGCAAGGTGAAGCCTTGGAGGAATTCCCCTCGGTACAGGGTCAAGGCCTCTTCCACCTGCGGGATCTGTTGGGCCGGAATGTGAGGCGCGTGTTGGACCGCGTGTAAGGTCTGGAGGAAGGGCTGGGTGTCCACCCAGTAGGGTGGGGTAAGGGAGATGCTCTCGGAATCCGTGTGAACGGAGGTCTGTGGGGGGAGGACTTGCCGGAGGAGCCACAGCAGCCGGGTCAGACGACGGCGGGCCACGGCTTGGGGCTCATTGGGGGCGAAGAGCATGGCCAGGGTATCGCGACTGACACCTCCGGGATGAAGGGCCAGGTAATAGAGCAGCGCGCGCACCTGGCGTCTCATAACGGGAAGAGGGTGGCCGTCCACTTCCACTCTTGGAATGCCTAACAGATAGAGCGCGAGCCCCATTGGGGAATGCCTTTCTATGGCTCCACTGAAAGACCGGACCCCGACCAAGGTAGCTTGGAAAACCTGTGGACCGTGTTTCTCTATTCTACCACGGGATGCCTATAATAGGTAGGCTGATCGGCCGAGAAACGTGACCTTCCGGCCCTCTTACTCATGCGACTCATCCGGTTGCGCAGAAAGGAGCCCCAGCCCATGAGTTATACGGCGTACTTTCAACGGTATTTGCCCTTGGTTGAAGAGCACATGCAAGGCGTATTAGAGCGAGGCGACGAGGTTGTGGCCGGTCATTACGCGATGATGGCTTATCACCTGGGCTGGCGGGACGCGGCGTTGAAGCCCGCTCGGGTGTACGCGGGCAAGCGGGTGCGTCCCCTCTTACTCCTCCTCGCGACCGAGGCCGTGGAAGGCGACATCTCCCACGCCTTGCCCGCGGCCGCGGCTGTGGAATTCCTCCACAACTTCTCCCTCCTCCACGACGATGTGGAAGACCGGAGTCCAACCCGGCGGGGTCGACCGACAGTTTGGTCCTTGTGGGGAATACCGCAGGCCATCAACGTGGGGGATGGGATGTTCGCGTTGGCTTATCAGGCGCTGGAAGGGCTCGCGGACCATCATCCCGCGGCGCGGGTGCTCACGGCCTTCCACCTCTTCACCGAAACCGCCTTGCGCCTGACCGAAGGGCAGTACCTGGACATGGGGTACGAGTCCCGGTTGGATGTGGACGAACAGGCCTATGTGACCATGATCGAAGGGAAGACGGCCGCGTTGTTGGCCGCGAGTACGGGTTTGGGCGCTCTTCTGGGAGGGGCGGAGGAAGGGGTGTGGCGTGCCTATTACACCTTTGGCCGCTATGTGGGGTTGACGTTCCAGATAGTGGACGATATTCTGGGCATCTGGGGAGATGAACAAAAGGTCGGCAAATCGGTCCTTTCGGACATCCTGACGAAGAAGAAGACCTATCCTGTGGTGTACGCGTTGACGCGTTCGCAGGTGGCTCCTGTGCTGCGTGAACTGTACGCGGGGCCTCCCTTCACGGAAAGGGATGTCCCGCGGGTGGTCGCGTTGTTGGAGGAGAGTGGGGCCAAGGAAGCTGCGTGGGCTCAAGCCCGACGATTTCACGAACGTGCCCGTTCTGCCCTGATGGAGGCGCCTGTTCCAGCGACACCGGCCCGGGATGCCCTCCTGGAGTTTGTGGATGCCCTCTTGACGCGGGATACGTGAGGAGGACGGACACATTATTTGTGAGTGTGGCGGACGAAGTCCATCCGCCACACTCAACAGTTCTCTCCGGAGGGATTTCTGCCGGTCACGGCGTGGGAGTGGGGAGAGGGGTAGCCGTGGGCGTGGGGTAGTTCAGTTCAAAGCCGGGCGCCAAGGGCACTCCGGCAGGGCTGTTGCCGATAACCGTGTTTTCCAGCTTGGAATGGTCGATCTGGGAATACATGCGGTTGCGGTTCACGGTTTCCCGCATCATGTAAGGCACGGATACGCCGACCAGCCAGATGAGGAGCACAAGCAGGGCGAGGAGCCGTAACCGTGTGCCCGCGTCCAGCCGGTGGAACCAGCTCAAAAGACCTCCTCGGCGGCGCTCCTCCGTCGGCCGTGGGGGCGGCGTCACTTCCTGTCGAATGGGGGTGGTGCGTGTGGGCGGCGGGGTGGGCGCGGCAACGGCCCCACGCCGAACCGCGCGCTGACCGGCCAGCCGGACCAGGTTCAGCGCCAAGCGCGGGTGCTTGGCAATGATGGCGAGCAAATCCTCCGCCCCTAGGGTCCAACACACCGTGCGGGAAAGGGCTACCGCGGTGCTGTGCCGCGTCTCCTCGTCCAGGATCTCCTTTTCCCCGAAGAACTCCCCAGGACCGACCTCATACCACTGGTCCCCTTCTTGGCCCTTTTCCGTGACCCGCACCGCGCCTTCGACCACGATGTACATGCGGTTGGCCGGATCGCCTTCGCTGTAAATGACTTGCCCGGCCGGATACACCGCGCGGTCCAGGTGCGGGAGAATTTCCTTCAGCGCCGCGTCGTCCAGGCCCTGGAAAAGCGTCAACTTACGGAGCTCTTCCAGGCTGGGGCGGACCTCCTCACGCCCGGCCCGTTGGGCCAGCGCGTGTTCCAGATGTCGGGTGAGCTCCGGATACTTCCGGCTGACCTCGTCGAAGTCCTTTCGGGTCAGGGCCCACACAGTGACCGGGGTCAGGGCTCGGGCTCGGACCGTCCGTTTTCCCTGGGTGAGAAAACCGATCTCCCCGATGACCGATCCGGCCCGCACGACGGCCACGGGAAGGTCATCGTCGGTGAGGATCTCCACTTCGCCCGAGTGGACGATGTAAAGGGTGTCGCTCGGTGCGGCCACGTCGAAGAGGAGAGCGCCTTCGGGGTAAGTGCGGCGTTGCAGACGCTTGGCCAGCTCGGTCACGGCCTCGTCTGACGCGTGTCGGAGAAAGGAGACGGCTCGCACGTATTCCTTACGTGTGTCCAGATCGTCGCTCACATCATCCTCCTTGGGCTACAAGGATAACCACTGGATGAAAAGAAGCCCCTGCGTCCGGTTGATTCGATGACGCAGGGGCACACCCTGTGCCGAAGGTGGGATTCGAACCCACACGGGCGTAATGCCCAACGGTTTTTGAGACCGTCGCGTCTCCCTGTTCCGCCACTTCGGCACGTCAATGATACAATACGTCCTGCAATACCCGATGGTTCCGTGTTGAGCGGCCGTTCACAAGTTGACCAACCCACCGGACATCTGTAGTATACTCAGGTAGAGGCCAATCGTCAAATACAGGTGATATCATGTCATCCCCCCGTATGCAAGAGGACCAACATATTATCCGTCTGGCCAAATCGGGTGACATCGCGGCCTTTAACCAGCTGGTTCTCCGCTATCAGAACCAGGCGTACAACGTAGCATACCGTCTTTTGGGGGATCCTGATGGCGCGGCGGACGCGACCCAAGAGGCCTTCATCAAGGCTTATCAGCGTCTGCACCAGCTGCGGGGGGAACATTTCCGGCCTTGGTTGCTCCGCATTGTGACCAACACGTGCTACGACATCTTGCGTCGTCGCGCGCGGCGAGCTACTCAACCCCTGGACGCGATGGAGGACGAGGATCCGGAACGTCTTCCCCGGTGGCAGAGTGACGAGGAAACCCCCGAGGAGGTTGCTCTCCGCCATGAGATCGGTCGGGCCGTAGAGGAGGGGTTGTTGGAGCTTTCCCCCGAACATCGGGCCGTGGTGGTTTTGAGCGATATCGAGGGGTTGAGCTACGAGGAGATCTCCCAGGTCCTGAACATCCCCGTAGGGACGGTCAAATCCCGCTTGAGCCGTGCGCGCGCTCGCCTGCGGGATTATCTTCGTTCCCATTATCCGGAACTCTTGCCCGCCGCGTATCGTCAATAGGGAGGAATGAAACGATAACCGGTGTCGGTAGAGCCGAAATGACGCTGGTTGACAGGCCTGGCATGGGGCATGAATGGACCATGGACGTGGCCGTTTGTTGTGCATTACACCCTGTAACGAGGAGATAGGAATGGGGGTGCTTCGCTCTCGCCATGTGTCGGACAAGGAACTGAGTTTGTTCATTGACCATCGCCTGAACTCGCGGGACCGTCAACGGGTGGAGGCACACTTGCAGGAGTGCGCTTCCTGTCGTCGGGCGTACGAGGACATGCAGGCCACGGTCCTTTTCCTGCAACAAATGCCCCGAGTTGCGGCGCCCCGGGCCTTTACGTTAACCGAGGCCGACGTTCAGTCTGTTCGCAAACCGTCACGCTCGCGGCCTGTCTGGTTGCGTTGGGCCGCGGCGGTCGTGGCCGTCACATTCCTCTTTGTCATCGGCTTGGACCTTTTCCTGGCCACATCTCCCCACGAGTTCGACCAGGCGCTCCTTCACACCCCCGCCGAGACGCGGGCAATCATCACGAAGGAGGTGGCAAAGGTGGTTCAGGTTACCCCCGCTCCTTCGCAGGAGAGTGCCAAAGCCCTTCTGCGAGAGGAGAGTGCGCCCGCGTCCGCAACCGTTGAATCGGCACCTCCCGCTCAGGCCCTTTCTTCCTCATCCATCCGTGGGCCGGTGAAAGTGACACCGGAGAAGGCTCCGGTCGGAGATTCGGCTGCCGCTCCTTCCCCGCCCCTGGTGGATTGGCTCAAGTGGGTGGAAGTGGGGTTGGCCGGACTCTTGCTGGTCATCCTCCTCCTCTACATCTTCTGGCCGTGAGGTCCCCATGCCCGAGTTGCCGGAGGTGGAAACCATCCGTCAAGAGCTTATCCCCCACGTGGTGGGGCGTACCATCCGCACGGTGGACATCCGATATCCGCCGCTGGTGGCCGGGGAAACGCCCGCGCGCTTCGCGTCTCGCCTCATCGGACGCCGCGTGGTGGATGTCCGACGCCGGGGGAAGTATCTCATTTTTGACCTGGATGATGGGGGACATTGGGTGGTCCACTTGCGCATGACCGGTCAGTTCCGGTGGGGTGAGGGGGAGACGGAGGGGGACAAGCACACCCACGCCCGGATTTCCTTTGTGGAAGGGGGGGAATTACATTACCGGGATGTGCGTAAGTTCGGACGGTTTTACTGGGTCCGGGACGAGGAGGAGCTGCTCGGGCACCTGGGCCCCGAGCCCTTGTCCGAGGCCTGGACCGCGGAGGCGTTGGCTCAGGCGATTGGGCATCGTCGAGCGCCTGTGAAGGCGTTGCTCTTGGACCAGCGGGTTGTGGCAGGATTGGGGAACATTTACGCGGACGAGGTTCTTTTTGTCGCGGGGATACACCCCCAGCGTCCGGGGTACACGTTGTCTGACGAGGAGATCCGGCGGGTGCACGAGGCGGTGCGGGCTGTTTTGGAGGAAGCGTTGGCAGCTCGGGGCAGCACTTTTCGCTCCTATCGTCGTCCGGGCGCGCAGCAAGGGGGCTATCAACACCAACACCGGGTGTTTCGGCGGACGGGGGAACCTTGTCCTGTGTGCGGGGCTCCCATCCAGCGGGTGCGGATCGCGGGGCGTTCTACCCACTATTGCCCCCGATGTCAGGGGGCCGGGATTTGGGATAGCGTGGAGAAATCCGGCACGGCCAGCTGATTGACGGACAAAGCTCGGTAGTCCCTTGGCGGCGGACCCGTGCATAGAGAGTTTTGCGTGGGTACGGGCCGGTCTTCGCCCCGCCCGCCCCCACGCAAAATAGTTCGCTACAGCCCTGTCATCCGTTGGAATTCCTGAAGTCGGCGTTGTTCCTCCTCATGGGCTGCTCGCCTTGCCTCTTCCCACACGTGGCGCACGAACGCGCGGATGTTCTCCTGGGCCGGGTTGTCCTCATCTGCGGTCCAAAGTCCCACCAGAAACCCGCCAGTGGCTCCCGTGCTGAATCCCAACAAAAACGGCAACAGGATACCCATCCCTTTTCCTCCTGGGTTGTCCAGAATGTATGGTTCACTCTGTTGAGAAGACTTCGTCGCACCTGGGCGTCGAGGTAATGAGTAACGATTGACGATTAACGATTAAGGCGGGCGCATGGCCGTGCGGCCCTACCTCTCGGCGGCGGACGGGTCCGTGGAGTAACGAGTAACGATTAACGATTGACGATTAAGGCGGGCGCACGGCCGTGTGCTCCTACCGTTCGTGGACGGCGATGTGTGGTCATGTCTGGCCGCCCGAGGCTGAACCCCCGGGCTAAATTTGGGAAGCCCCCTGCGGGGGCTCTGGATGAGCAATGACCGGCCGAGAATTGGGCCCATACGACCCGCGATAGGCGGCCCAATAAATTGGCCCGCTGAACAGGAAGCGCCCCTGCGGGGCGCGGGGTGGGCGTCCGGCCGACATGTTCCCGTCCCGAAGGGACGACTCCTGTTGAGCAGGCGGATTTATCCGGCTGCCCTCCGGGGCGTACTGCCGTGCGCCCCGACCGTTCGTAAACGGCGATGTGTGGTCATGTCCGACCGCCCGGGGCTGAACCCCCGGGCTCAATTTGGGAAGCCCCCTGCGGGGGCTCTGGATGGGCGCACTGCCGTGCGCCTCTACCGCTCGTGAACGGCCGAGAATCGCCCCACACGGCTTATGATGGTCTTCCCCCCTCTTACTCGTTACTCGTTATGCGTTAGACCTCACCCATCCCGGCCGATCTCGCCCCTCAGCCAACCCCTTAATCGTTACTTATTAATCGTCAATCGTTACTCTTCCCTACACCTTGTTGCCCCGCTCATTTCACGGTACAATACACCTTGTCCCTTAGCTTCTCAAAGGAACAATCTCCCACATCCGAGTATACCATGAACGCCAATCCGGAGCAACGAGCTGCCCTGTTACGGGCGTTACAGGTGCGCAAGATCCACGTGCGCAAGCACGCGTTGGCCCGTGTTCCGCCCCGCATCGCGCGCGCCTTTGCCCATCCCTGGGCTCCGGTGAGCGCGCTCATCCGTTACTTCGGCCTTTTCCCCGACCCGCTCCTCTCCTTCTGGTTGGACCATCCGGTGGGACATGTGGTGCTCACCGAAGGGGAAGGGGGATATGTCCCTGGGGAGGTTTCCGTGGGCAAACGGCATCTTGCGGCCGTGGCCTTCATCCCTCTGGCCTCACTGGTCGGGGAAGGGGAACACCCTCTCCTCTACATCGCGCATCTCCTGGATCACCTGCTGGGGTGTGATGGCGTGCCCGAGGGTGTGTGGCTTTCCGAAGGGGGGGGCTATTTGCCCGCCTGGAAAGAGGTGGGGGCTCGCTTGAAAAAGCAGTTCACTTTGGGCTATGCCAACAGCGAGGCCGCGCGAGAGGACCCACGGCGTTACTTCGCGGAAGGACTGGTCGCCTATTGGACGGACCGGCGGGGCTTACGCGTGCAAGATCCGGGGTTGGAGAGTATCTTGCGGACCACCCTGTTCGACCCCGCGTTCTGGCGACGGGTGTACCGTTAGCCCCCCTTATCGCCGTTCTTCCCCCCTTGGGTGAGGGCCCGACGCAGCGCGTCCTCGAACCCCTGGGCCGTCGCGTACATCACTTCCTGGGTGAACTCGTCTACCCCCTGGCTGATGCGGTAGTTCGCGGCCGTCTGGCCCGACGCGTTGTCCCCGCCCGCGGCCAGCGTGTCGATGAGGGCTTGACGGAAGAACATGATGGCCTTGAGCGTGTCCACCAGGGAAACGCCGAATCGCACACTGTCCAGCCCGTACCGATACCCCAGATCCCGCGCCTGGGCCAGGATGTGTTCCCTTTCCTCCGGTTTCACCACGTATTGGATGGCCAGGGCGAACAGCCGGCGTCCTTCCATGCGCTTGCGTTCCCGGGTGGCCTCGTCGAACCGTTCGTACCAGGGAGCGCCTTTGCGCACATGGGGCAACCGTTCCCGGGTCATTTCCAGGGCCCGTTGGACCACGGGCTGGGGCGAGAGAGGAGGCAGAGCTTGGAGTCCCGTGGAATGGGTGATCAGGAACGTCTCTATGGCCTCCGGCGAGAAGCGGCGATGTCCACCGGCCGTGCGAAAGGATGGGATGATCCCTTTATCCGCCCAATCCCTCAGGGTGGCCGGATGAACGCCCAAGCGTTCCGCTGCCTCCCTCAGTGTCAACCATTTCTGCGCCATGGGCTCCTCCTTCTGGCTTGACCCATACCGCGGCATCGTAATACGCCGCTCCCCCTCCCATGTCCGTCTCCTCCTGCGTGGTGAGCGCGTTTACCCCGTGACCGTCGGGCATGTGCACGTTCCACCAAATGCTGGGCAGGGCGCACACCCCAGGACGGATTTCCTCGGTCACATGGACTCGCACACGCAGAGATCCCCGTTTATTATACACGATGACCCACTGGTCATCTACTATTCCCCGCGCGCGTGCCTCCTCAGGATGGAGGAACAAACGAGGTTCTCCCCCCTCGCGGCGTTGCATTCGGGGGGAATTCGCGTAGTTAGAGTTGAGGAAGTAATGGGCCGAGGGGGAAAGGAACGCGAGGGCCTGGTCGGCCTCTGCTCGGAGCACTTCATGGGGAGGCGTGAAGTCGGGAAGTGGGTCGAACCCGTCGGCCTGCGCCTGCGCGCTGTAGAACTCGCACTTGCCCGAGGGGGTGAAGAATCCGCCTTGGGCAAAGGGCAGGAAGGGCTGGGGAAGGTTCAGGCGGAGGAACCCTCGTTCCATGAGCCGGTCGAAGGCTCGGTCCGGCATCCAGGGATGTTCTACGTCCAGGGCTTGTTGGATCAACACCTCATCCGGCTCCTGCAAGGCCGGGTGATGAATCCCCAGCGCTTGGGCCATCCGGCGGAAGATTTCCGTGTTGGGGAGACTCTCCCCGCGCGGGGGGATGGCGGGGCGGTTGAGGGCCAGATAGTAGTGGCCGTAGGAGGTGTGGAGATCCCAGTGTTCCACCTGCGTTGTGGCCGGCAGGATGAGATCCGCATAGCGGGCGGTGTCCGTGACAAAGTGCTCCAGGACCACGGTGAACAGATCTTCCCGGGCCAACCCTCGGAGGACCGCGTTCTGGTCCGGGGCCGTAGCCGCGGGATTTCCGTTGTAAACGATGAAAGCGTGGACCGGGCCGTCGTTTTCGCCTTCCATGAGGGCCCGTCGTCGCTGAACCGGGTTGGGGCTGAGCGCGTCGCCCAGGCGGGTGGCGTTGAACTTACGGGTGGGGTGGGGGAGCAAGTCCGGGCGGCGCAACGCGTGGGTGTTGATGGGAAAGGCCCCACTGGTGCTGAGGAGAATACCTCCGCCCGGGTGTTTCCACGCGCCGACCAGGGCAGGCAACATCGCGATGGTGCGGACGGCCATGCCGCCTCCGCCGTGGCGCTGGATGCCGTAGTTGATGCGGATGGCCGCGGGTTGCTCTTGTGCATAGCGACGGGCTAATGTCACGATGTCTTCAGGGGTGAGGCCGGTGATGTGGGCGGCTCGTTCCGGGGTCCATTGGGCGACCCTCTCTTGCAGGGCTGTGAAGCCCAGGGTATAGGCTTCCACGTATTCCCGGTCCCACAGGTTCTCCCGGATGATGACGTGCATCATGGCCAGCGCGAGCGCGGCATCGGTTCCCGGTCGGATGGGGAGCCATTGGTCGGCCTGGCGGGCTGTGCGCGTGCGGATGGGATCGATGACCACCACATAGGCGCCCTTTTTCCGGGCCTCTTGGATGAAGGGCCACAGGTGCATGTGACTGGTAAGCGGGTTGGTGCCCCACAGGAGGATGAAGCGCGCGTGCGCGAAGTCCTCGGGCGCGAGGCCCACACTGGCGCCGATTGTGTACTTGTAGCCCGCGGCCCCCGCGGCTGCGCACAATGTCCGGCCCAGGCGAGAGGTGCCCAGAACATGGGCGAAGCGCCGGTCCATGCTCTCGTTCTGCAGGAGTCCCAGGGTTCCGCTGTAAGAGTAGGGGAGGATGGCCTCGCTTCCGTGGCGTTCCATGACCTCCCCCAGCTTCTGGGCCAGGATGTCCAAGGCCTTCTCCCACGAGATGCGTTCAAAACGTCCTTCCCCTTTGTTCCCCGTCCGGAGGAGGGGGTAGAGCACACGTTCCGGGTGATAGGTGCGTTCCAGGTAACGGGAGACTTTAGTGCACAGCGCGCCTTGTGTGATGGGGTGATCCGGATGTCCGCGCATGGAAAGGGCTTTTCCCTGTTGGGGATCCACTTCCACCAGCCAGCTGCACGTATCCGGACAATCGTGGGGGCAGGCACCGACCACCCATTGAGTATGTGCGGGTTTGACCTTTGGCATAAGGGTTCTCCTGAGTGGGTGTTGGACCTCCTGTCGGGCTCCGACGTTCTCGCCCTCTCCTAATCGTTCCTCATTCCTCCCCGCCGACGGTACCAACCGGCTTCTCCTTCATCCCATCCTTACTTCGTCCGGATCACACCCTCTTCCACTTCGAGCCGTTGGGCCCGGGAGAGGAACGCGGGGTCGAAGATGTTCCAATCCGTGGTGGTGATAACGGCCTGGGGCACGTGTTGGACGACTTCTAGGACACGGCCCCGGCGTTTCTCGTCCAGTTCGGACATGACATCATCCAGCAGGAGGAGGGGGGAGGTGCCCAACGCGCTTTCAATGGCCCGGACTTCGGCCAGTTTCATGGCCAAGGCCACGGTCCGCTGTTGTCCCCGGGATCCGTAGGTGCGCACATCCCGGCCGTCCAGGAGGAAAGCCATATCGTCCCGGTGCGGTCCCGTCAGGGTTGCGCCCGCGTCGATCTCGTCCTGAAGGCGTCGGGTAAGCGCTTCTCGGAAGCGTTTTTCGATCTTGTTCATGGGCCAGATGGGTTGAGGGGTGTACGCGACGGGTTCCTCGGGCAGCGCGAGGGCCATTTGTGCTTTGGGCACTTGGGCTTGTGAGTCGTTCATGTCCAGGGAAGGGCGGTACTCTACCCGCAAACGGCCTTGTCCCGCGGCCAGTAACCGATGTTGCTCCCGCACCCACTCGTCCAGTTGGGAGATGATCTCCTGGCGGCGGTGGATGATGTAGACGCCGTGTTGCACCAGGGTGTCGTTCCACAGTTCCATGAGGACCGGGTCCACAGGTTTGGTGCGGAACGCCCGGAGTTGGGCATTTCGTCGGCTCAGGGCCTTGTTGTACGCGTCCAAATGGTGACAGTAATCCCGGTCGATCTGGCAGAGGAGGAGGTTCAAGTACTTCCGGCGCAGGGTGGGGGCCCCGGACACCAGGCGGATATCCTCCGGGAGGAAGAGGACAATGGGGAGGATGCCCAACAGGTCGAGTCCCCGCTTGCGGATGCCGTTGATCATGACCACCTTGCGGAATCCGGAACCACTTCCCCGCCCACCCTGTTGCGTGAGGAGAATGCGGATGTGGGGGGTCGTGCTGTTGTGGGCAACATCCCCTGCAACCTCCGCGTAGGGGATGGGCTCCCGTTCCAGGGCCAGCCAGTGGACCAACTCCCGGTCGCTCTGCGCGCGGAGGGATTTGCTGGTGGCCAGGTAGGCGATGGCCTCCAGCAGGTTGGTTTTTCCCTGGGCGTTGGCTCCCTGGACCACGGTGATGCCGGGCGGCAGGGACAGTTCCAGACGCAGGTAGTTCCGGAAATTCTTCAGGGAAATGTGTTCCAGGTACACGCGTTCCCCCTAACGTAGCGGTCGTCGCCGGGGAAGCCCCTGTCCCCGGGGATAGCGTTTCGGTGTCCTTTGGACTTTACGGATGAGCACCGCGAATCGGCCTTCGTTCAGGCCCGGGATGTGCAGAGGCGCAACCCGTTCCACCACCCCTCCCAAGATTTCAATGGCCCCAAAGGCTTGGGAGAGCTCCTCCGGGGCTCGTGGCCCCTTGTAGGCGATTGTCCACCCGCCCACGCGGGCAAAGGGCAGGGTGTATTCGGCTAACGTGTTCAAGGGGGCGACGCCGCGGGCCAGCACCAGGTCGAACTGCTCGCGAAACGCGGCATCCCGGCCGTACTCCTCGGCCCGGCCGTGTATGGCCACTGCCCGGCGAAGGCCCAGCGTCCGGATGGCCTCGTTCATGAAGCGCACCTTCTTCAACGTGCCGTCCAACAACGTCAGGCGGAGGGGGGACCAAACGATCTTCACGGCCAATCCGGGCAATCCGGCTCCCGCCCCCACGTCTATGGCCCGCCACGGTTGGCGACGCAGGTAGTCGATGGCCGCGCCCTCCACCAAATGCCCTCTTTTCTCCTCGTCGCGCACCACCTCCTCCGCGAGGATGGGAAGTGGGGCCAGGGAGTCGAGGAAGTGTTTGCGGATGACCTCCTCCGGTTCGGTAATGGTGGTCAAGTTCAGGCGTTGGTTCCAGGCCACCAGGAGTGCGTAGTACAGGGCGAACGCTTCCAGCTCCTGCCGCGTCAACGTCAATCCCAACTCCCGCGCGCCCTGGGCCAGGAGGTCCTTGTCGAAATTCTGGATGTAGGTGTGCAGTTCTTCACGCGTAACCTGCGATCCCTGTGGGCTCACCAGCTCTTATCCCTTCCTCATGGACCGTGTCGGACGTAACGTGTGCGTGGCCGGTCCACCACGCAAAACCCTTCGGAGAAATGAACGAGACCATCTCGGATTTTACCGAATTCTCGAAGTGGGGGAAAATAGGCCGAGAGCACTGTGGATTCGGGGCCTGGCGGCCGTGTTGTCCACACCCATCCTAAGATAGGAGTTGCCCATGCGCGCATCCAAACCTTTGTTCTTCGTCACAAACGATGATGGCATTCATTCTCCGGGCCTCAAAGCCGCGGTCCAGGCCCTGTTGCCCTTGGGGGACGTGTTGGTCGTCGCGCCCACCCATCAACAGACGAGCATGGGCCGGAGTATGCCCCCCACCGATGGCGTTGTCCACTCCATCACGCTGGACGTGGACGGCCAACCGGTTCAGGCCTACCACCTGGACGCTTCTCCCGCGTTGGCCGTGCTGTACGGCATCCTCCTGTTCGCTCGGGACCGCATGCCCGATGTGTTGGTCTCGGGCATCAATTACGGGGAAAACCTGGGCTCTGGCGTGACCATCTCGGGGACGGTGGGGGCCGCGCTGCAAGGGGCCAGCATGGGTATCCCCTCCCTGGCCGTTTCCCTGGAGACGGATCACGCGTTCCACTACCATCATGGGGAAGTCCAATGGGATACGGCCATCCACTTCACCCGACTTTTCGCCCGCAAGATGTTGGCTTGTGAGCTGCCCTTTGACGTGGACGTGCTGAAGGTGGACATCCCTTCTGACGCGACGGAGCAGACCCCGTGGAAGATCACCCGTCTGTCCCGGCGTTCTTACTATACAAGCTTTCTGGCAGAGGAGGGGGAAGGGCCCCGTTTTGGCGGGCGACTCGTCTATCGGGTGGGCGTACGGCCGGAGGAGTTGGAGCCGGGGACGGATATCTACGCGTTTTTGGTGGAACGGGTGGTCTCGGTGACGCCCCTCAGCCTGGATATGACCTCCCGCGTGGACTTGCGCCGCCTGGAGGAGGAGCTCAAAGAGGAGTGCGCTTCCTCCGGAAAGGGGGAACAGGGGTGAAAAGGCGAGGGCGCTCCATCCGGCCCAAAAAGCGTCTGGGCCAGCATTTTCTGCACGATCCCCGACATCTGCGCCGGATTGTGGACGCGGCGGATTTACAACCCGAGGATGTGGTTTTGGAGATCGGTCCCGGGACCGGTACACTAACCAGGTACTTGTTAGACCGATCCGGTCATGTGGTGGCCGTCGAGGTGGATGAACGTTTGGTCCAACTCCTACGGGAGACTTTCGGTTCCTCCCCCAAACTGACGTTGGTCCACGGGGATATTCTCTCCCTGGACCCGGGGGCGTTGATCCGGGAGGCAGTGGGGGAAGCAAAGCCGTACAAGGTGGTGGCCAACCTGCCGTATTACATCACTTCGGCCATTGTGCGGCATCTGTTGGAGAGTGATCCCCGGCCGCAAACTCTGGTCCTCACCGTGCAGAAGGAAGTGGCCCAACGGATGGTCGCTCGGCCGCCTCGCATGAATTTGCTGGCGGTGAGTGTGCAGTTTTACGGGGAACCGCGGTTGGTGCACACGATTCCTCGGGGGGCATTTCGGCCCCGGCCCCGGGTGGATTCCGCGGTGGTGCGCATCGATGTCTTGCCGGAGCCGCGGGTTTCTGTGCCCAGCCCAGAGGCGTTTTTCCAGGTTGTCCGGGCGGGCTTCGGCCAGAAGCGGAAGCAATTGCGCAACGCGTTGGCCGCCGGCCTGAGGCTTCCCCCTGAGGAAGTGGAACGCATGTTGCAAGAGGTGGGTATTGATCCCAAACGCCGGGCGGAGACCCTTTCCTTGGAGGAATGGGCCCGGCTGACGTGGGCCTGGGTTCGGCGCAAGGACGGGCAAGATGCTCCTGCGCGTTTTGACAAGAAGTCCG
Organism: Chloroflexota bacterium; assembly: GCA_013154135.1. GTDB lineage: Bacteria > Chloroflexota > Anaerolineae > JAADDB01 > JAADDB01 > JAADDB01. The sequence continues at coordinate 1,096 of JAADDB010000214.1, read as the reverse complement.
CTTAATGCTACATTGCGCCCCCGTCGTATGTGGTGCACTCATGTGAAGCGTAAGACGGCATGACCGTGGAAGTGTCTATCGTTCTCTTCTCAATGGGGATGTCCGAGCCCATTCGGAAGAGGATTTTGTTGTTTTCTTTCCCGAAGGGACTTGTTTGGGGCGCGAGGCGGGTAGGCACGAATAGAGGAGCGACGAACGACTACCGACGACCGACGAACGACCACCGACCGCCGACGAACAACGGATGGTTCTTTCGATGGTCCTTTCTAAGGTATTCCTGAGTTTTGTCAGTTGTTCAGCGTTTATGGCCCAGTTATGTGGCGGAGAAGTGGAAACGCTATGTATCCGGACAGTGAAATTCTCTTTCCCTATCGAGCTGTGAAAGGTCTGAAGCACTTGCGGGGCCCTTTGTGGCAACGCTTGGTCGAGCGCGTCCTCCAACTGCCGGAGGACCATCCCGACGCGATTGCTTTTTCCTTTCTCATTGTCCGCCTGGCCGATTGCCTCCACTGTGACCAGGGAAGTTACAAGGCATATTTGGGATGTCAGGTGTGTTCCCAGCGTATCATCGCCGGTTTCAAGGGGTCGGATGAGGATTTGCTGTACTTGTACGAGCAGGCTCGGGAGGATGTCCGGCGATACCTGGAGGAGGGAATTCGTCCACCCCCGGAGCATTTGGTACCCGTCAAAGTCCGCCCGGTGGATGCTGTGGACCTGGAGGAGTCCACCACACCCCGCCCTACACCTTCCTCCGAGGATGGGTGGGAGGTGTTGGATGAGTTGTTGGACGCGTTGGAGGAGCTGGACGAAGGGGCGGAGTTCGATGAGCAGCTGTTGGACGATTAACGAGTAACGATTAACGATTGACGATTAAAGGGGCGGGAAACCATCCTAGGCCGGCTGTGGCGATTCCCGGCCGGTCATGTACCCTGCCGTTTACAAACTGTAGGGGCGCACGGCCGTGCGCCCTGTTGATTTTTCCCCTGGAGAATTGTTTTTGGTGGGCGCTCCGCCGAGGCGCGGACCCGTCCGCGGCCCATGGGGACTTTCTCTGACCAGCTCGGCATCGAAGGGCCAACCCGCATTCAGGCCCTTA
>JAADDB010000027.1 GCA_013154135.1 Chloroflexota bacterium | reverse complement strand
ACGAGTTCACCGAGGCCATCGAGCGGGTGGCGCTGGGCCCCGAACGCCGCAGCCGGGTCATCAGCCCCGAGGAAAAGCGCATCGTCGCCTATCACGAGGCCGGCCACGCGGTAGTCACCCATATCTGCGAACACGCGCCGCCGGTCCACAAGATCTCCATCATCCCGCGCGGGCAAGCGGGGGGCTACGTCCTCTCCCTGCCCGAAGAGGACCGGATGTTCATGCGAGAATCGGAATTCATGGACCGGATCACCGTGGCCCTCGGGGGACGCGCCGCGGAAGAAGTGGTCTTCGGTGACATGACGGACGGCGCGGCCAGTGACCTGGAACATGCCACCCGCATGGCCCGGGCCATGGTCACCCGGTACGGCATGAGCAAGAAATTGGGGCCCATGGTCTTTGGCAAGCGGGATGAGCTCATCTTCTTGGGCAAGGAAATTGGGGAACAGCGCAACTACAGCGAAGAAGTGGCCCAGATGATCGACGAGGAGATCCAGCGCATCATCACCGAAGCCTATACCCGGGCTAAGGACATCCTCATCCGCTACCGCCACAAACTGGACCAGATTGCCCAACTCCTCATTGAAAAGGAAACCCTGGAGCGGGAGGAGTTCGAAGCCCTCTTTCAGGATGAGTCGGTGGATGCGGAGGAAGTTTCCCTGTCCCCGGCCCCCGCGTAGGCCGGGGTGAGATGTGGTCGCTCCCGGACCATCTCCCAATGCCAGAACACGCACACAGGGAGGTGGTCCGATGCCCGGCGGGTCATCTCATGTTCCACCACTCGGGCCCTGGTCACCGTCCACGCCCACTGTTCTGGGATCCAGATGTAGTCCAGGCGGACCAGGGGGAGGAGGGAAGGGTAGGAATGGCCCTTGCCGTGGCCCGCGCGGGCAAACGCATCCACATACCCCAGGCGTCGCAGCTGTCGGATCACCAATTCCCCTTTCCACCAGCGGGACCGGGTTGGGGTATGGGTGTTGAAGTCCCCCATGAGCATGTGGGGCTCGTGAATCCGCTGGAGATGGCGGAGGACGGTTTCGAATTGGACACGGCGCACCGAGGCCAGTAGGTGGTCCAGATGGGTGATGAGCACGCTGAGGAAGTGTCCTCCCACGTCCAGGCGTACGTGGAAGAGGGTGCGGGGTTTCCGGGTCGGGACCTCGCGCAGGGGGATGTTCCGCTGGTAGCGGATGGGATAGCGGCTGAGGACCGCGTTCCCCAACACCCCGGGCCAAAATCGGGTGTGCTCCCGCTGTTCGAAGCTGGGGCCAAAGGCCCAGTACATCCCCAGGCTGTTGGCCAGTTCCACCAGGGGGAAACGATGGCCCCGCGGGGTGATGAGGGGGTGGAGGACTTCGTTCAAGCCGATGACATCCGCGTCCACCTCGCGCAGGATGTGGCGCACCGCGTCTAAGTTCATTTGGCCGTTCAAACCGGCCCAGTAGTGGATGTTGTACGTCACGACCTTCATTCGATGTACCCAAGAGACCGCAAGTGTTCTTCGATGAAACGCGCTTCCTCTTCTGTATACGCCACTGTGGGCCGTGGTGTATCCTCAACAGATGTCCCTGTTTGGTAGTTGGACACCACATCGGGCAGGACACGACCGTCAAAGTGGGCGAGGGGGATGGGCAGGTTCATGCTGGCCAGGATGGTGGGCGCCATGTCCTCCATGTACAGGGGGGAAGGGAATACCCCGGCCTTCACCCCGTTTCCCGCAACCGCTACGACTCCCTGACGCCGGTGGGTTCCCTGCCCCCAGGGGAGCACGTCCCGGAAGATCCCCCCTTGAGGGTGGCGCAGGGATGTGAAGCGCACACCTTCGTTCAATTCCAGGATGATGTCCGCGGCGTGGGGGACCCATTCCCCGTGGTAGACGTCCTCACGGCGGTGGACACCGCGGCACAGGGGGCGACCGTCGGGTAAGCGGACTTCTTTGAGCTGGGAGATGATGGCGTCGCGCACGGATTCGTACTGTTCGGGAGGGACGATGCCAAAGGGCTCACGGCCTTGGACGTTCAGCCAAATGCCGTCTTCCATGGGACCGCCGCTGTAGGCGTAGGTGCGGGCCCAATCCAGGGCCCGGAGTCCGGTGAACATGGCTTTGCCCTGTTGGAACCACTTGGGGGGAAGCCATCGCTTGAGCACTTGGGCCAGGGGACGTAAGGGTCTGTACAGCTGAGCCGTCTCCTTGAAGTGTAACCATCCCTGCTGGGCCAGCCATTCGTTGGCGCAGAATTCCCACTGTAACGGGCCGAACCCGTGGTCGGACAGGAAGAAGATCCGCGCGTCCTCGCACATTTTCAGCACCGGGGCCAGGAGGGAGTCCAAAAACGCGTACGTGTCCTCCACCCACTCCCGTCGGGTTTCCCAATCCGGGTCTGGGTGCGGGGGTGGCTGGCCCACCGCGTAGGCGTACAGGGGGTGTTGAATGCGATCGGGCCCTTCGAAGACGATCATGGCCAGGTCGAAGGGGCCGTATTCCTCCCACAGGAGATGCCAGGCCTGGACGCGTTGTTCGGCCGCACGCCGCACCTCGTCCAGGTGAGCTCGCATGCCCTCGGGGGAGGTGCGATCCCGCTCGGTGAACTGCATTTCCACGTCCACCTGGTAATCGGGAATGGCAGCCAGGAGCCGCTCCCGCACCTCCCGGGGCGACGTGAAGGCCACGTGGGTGCCGGGCGTCAACATGCCCCCCACAAGGACGCCGTTGAAGTCCGCGGGGGGCGGGTAAGTCATGGGCACGTTAAGGAAGAGGGAGCGCCGGCCGTGTTGGGTCAGCCAGTCCCAGAGTCTGGGCGCGCGCACGTGGCTCGCGTTCAACAGGGGGCGTTCCAGACGGGCGTTCAGGGGGCCCAGCCAGGTGAACAGCCCATGACGTCCGGGGTTCACCCCTGTGAGGAAGGTGGACCAGGCAGGCGCGGTGACAGGAGGCAGGGTGGAGAGGAGCACGCCACGCCGTGCCCGCGCGAGGAGATCGCGCAGGTGGGGCAACTTCCCCCGCTCCACCAGGGGATGCAGAATCCTCCAGTCGGCCCCATCCCAGCCGATGATACATACACGTGGTCCTGTCACAGGCCCTCACTCTCCTCCGAAGATCACCCCAAAGGTGACGGCTAACACCACGACCAGGACAATGACCACGATGATGGCGACAGATATGGCAATGACGGCTGGATCCAAGCTGTTCATAGGTGACGACTCCTTTTACTCGTTAATTTTCTTTTTCTCTAATGCGCTGCAATTCTCGCAGCGTGAGTTCCACCCGTTCGTCCCGGAGCAAGGGGAGGCGTTCCCGGACCCGTCGCAGCTCTCGCAGGTCCAGCACCGCGTGCAGGCGATGTTCCTGGAAATAGGGGGCCTGGGCGATGAGGGATCCGTCAGGGCCGTAGATGGCAGATCCTCCCCAGAAGTTGATGCCGTCCTCAATGCCGGCCCGGTTGCAGTGGAGGACAAAGGTGGTGAACAGGGCCGCGTAGGTCTGGTTCACCTCCTCCACGAAGCGGCTGCTGTCCAACTTCCCCTTCCCCGTCAATCCCCGTCCGGGGCTGGCCGAGTGGTGGATGAGGACATCCGCGCCGTCCAGCCAGAGGAGGTAGGGCGGACTTGCGTGCCAGAAATCCTCGCAGATGAGGATGCCGGTACGCGCCCACGGCGCGTCAAAGGCCCGCACCCGGTCCCCTCGCGCGAAGTCCCGTCCCTCTTGAAAGAGCCCGTACGTGGGCAGGTAGACTTTTCTGTGGATGTGCAGGATCTGGCCGTCGTGCACGTACGCGGACGCGATGTAGAAGCGGTGGCGTTCATCCTCCTCCACGAACCCGACCACCACGTCGATGTGGTGCTGTTGGCTGGCCCGACGTAAGGCACCCATTACCGGGTCGTCCGGATCGTGGGGATGAATGGCCACATCGGGCACCAAGTCCCATAGGGTGTAGCCCGTCAGGGAAAGTTCGGGGAAGACGATGAGGTCGCTATCCCGCGCGCTTTCCTCGATCCAGTCCAAGTGTTTTTCCAGATTCCGACGCACATTGCCCAGCACCGGTGCAATTTGGGCCAGGGAAACGGAGAGGCTCCGGACGTTCATCTCATTTCTCCCACACTTTCCAGGGGGTGTCCCCTGTTTCCCACATGCGGTTGAATTCCAACCAATCCCGGTAGGTGTCCATGCTCTTCCAGAAGCCCTTGTGTTCGTAGATGGCCAATTCCCGGTCCTGGGCCAAACGGCGCAGGGGCTCCCGCTCCAGGACCACGTTTTCGTCCAGGTAGTCGAACACTCGGGTGTTGAAGACGAAGAATCCGCCGCTGACCAGCCCATCCAGCTGGGGCTTTTCCCGGAATTGTTTGACCAGCCCATCCTCGGTGCGTTCGACCACGCCGAACCGGGAATAAGGCCGCACGCCGGTGAGGGTGGCGATCCGGCCTTTGGCCCGGTGATAGGCCAACAGTTCGTCGATGTTGATGTCGGCTACGCCGTCCCCGTAGGTCATGAAGAACGTGTCGCCGGGGATGTAGCGCCGGATGCGGTAGATCCGGCCGCCCGTGTTGGTCTCCAGGCCCGTGTCGGCCAGGGTGACGGTCCAGTCCTCCTCCGGGTGATGGTCGTGCAGGACTACGCTGTTCTGGTGGCCCAGGCGGATGGTGAAATCCCGGTGCATGTATTCGTAGTTCAGGAAGTACTCCTTGATCATGTAGCCCTTGTATCCCAGGCAGATGATGAAGTTGGTGAAGCCGTAATGCGCGTATATTTTCATGATGTGCCACAGGATAGGGCGGCCGCCGATCTCGACCATGGGTTTAGGGCGGAATTCCGTTTCCTCGCGCAACCGATATCCCCGGCCTCCCGCGAGGATGACGACCGGGATATTCCGCTTGTCTTCGCTCATCACAACCTCCCCTCCACACCCTGGGGGCAGATGCCTCCAAGGCTGATTGACTTCACATCATTCATCCTGATCAACGGGCAAAACCCGGCAGCACCTTGGCGGCGGACGGGTCCGCACCTCCGCGAGGTGCCGACGTTCTCGCCCCGTGCACAGAAAGAGTTTTTGGTGGGTGTCGGCCGGGCGAAGCCCG
>JAADDB010000286.1 GCA_013154135.1 Chloroflexota bacterium | reverse complement strand
AGTTTTCTCCGGAGAGAAATCACATCAACCAACTCCTACTTCTGGTCGTTGAATACTATCCCCGTTGAGTTTGGTCGTGCCTCGGCGGGATGCCGGCGTCCTCGCCCCGTGCTAGGAAAGAGTTTTGCGTGGGTGGGCGCTCCCGCGCCTTTTACTCGTTACTCGTCCTGATCCTTACTCCTTCCGGCCGATTCCGACCCGGGGCCGACCCCTTAATCGTCAATCGTTAATCGTTACGCGTTATACCTCAGCCTCTTCACCCATCCCGGCCGACCTCGCCCCCCAGTCAACCCCTTAATCGTCACTCATTAATCGTCAATCGTTTCTCTTCCTCCCTCCACCTTCTCCACCGCGACCGCGCACACTTTGTACTCGGGGATCTTGGCATACGGGTCCAGCGCGTCGTTCGTCAACTCATTGGCCGCGGCCTCGGCAAAGTGGAAGGGGATGAACACCGTCCCCCGCGGGGAACGGGTGCTCACGTGCACCCGGACCACAATCTCCCCACGGCGGGAACGCACCCGCACATAATCCCCACTGCGCACCCCCAACTTCTCCGCGTCGTCCGGGTGGATCTCCACCGTGGGCTCGGGATAGATCTCCTCCAAGCGAGAACGACGGGTGAGAGTCCCTCCATGCCAGTGGTAAAGCACCCGGCCGGTGGAGAGGATGAAAGGATAGGTCTCATCCGGCCACTCCGCGGGAGGTTGGAACTGGAGGGAGATGAAGCGTCCCCGGCCGATGGGGAAACCATCCGCGAAGAGGTAGGGAGTGCCCGGGTGGTCGGGGGAAGGACAGGGCCAGGGGATGCCCCCTTCCCGTTCGATGCGCGCGTAGGAAATGCCCTGGAACGCGGGCGTGAGCTCGGCCATCTCGTCCCAGATCTCCGCGGGATGGGAGAAATCGAACCCCGCGCTGGAGGAGCGGCCCAGCTTGGCCTCCACCCGTCGGGCCAATTCCTGGATGATCTCCCAATCCGCGCGGGCCTGGCCGGGCGGAGTCAACGCCTTGCGCACCCGCTGAACCCGACGGTCTGTGTTGGTGAAGGTGCCGTCCTTTTCCGCGAAACTCGTCGCGGGCAGCAAAATGTCCGCGTACGCGCCGGTTTCGTTGAGGAAGATATCCTGCACCAGGACGAACTCCATCTGGGCCATGACATGGCGGGCATGGCGCAAGTTGGGCTCGCTCATCATGGGGTTCTCGCCCATGATGTAGTAGGCCCGGATATCCCCCTGCTCCGCGGCTTCCACCATCTCCATAGTCGTCAACCCCACCTCTGGGTTCAGGGAGACCCCCCAGGCCCGCTCGAACTTGGCCCGGATGGCCGGATCGTCCACCCGCTGGTAACCGGGAAACACGTTGGGCAACCCGCCGGAATCGGAACAGCCCTGCACGTTGTTCTGCCCGCGCAAGGGATTCAACCCCGTGTGCGGCCGCCCGATGTGCCCGGTGAGAAGGGCCAGGTTGGACAGGGCTATCACATTGTCCGTCCCATGACTGTGCTGGGTGATGCCCATGCCCCAGTAGATGGCCCCGGCCTCCGCGGTCGCGTACATGCGCGCGGCCTCGCGGATGCGGTCCGCGGGCACACCGGAGACCTCTTCGGCCCACTCGGGGGTGAAGGGGTCCAAAGACGCCGCGTACGCGTCGAAATCGGTCGTCCGGGCCTCGATGAACGCGCGGTTGTAGAGCCCTTCCTTCACAATGACGTGGGCCATGGCCGAGAAGACGGCCACATCCGTGCCCGGCTTCTGGCGGAGCCACAACGTCGCGAAACGGGTCATCTCCGTGCCTCGCGGGTCCACCACAATGAGTCGGGCGCCGTGTTTGACGACCGCCTCCCGCATGAAGGTGCTGATGACGGGGTGCGTCTCCGTGGTGTTCGACCCGGTGACAATGAACACATCCAGGTGGGGGATTTCGTCCACGGAATTGGACATAGCCGCGGACCCGATGGTGCGGGAGAGTCCGGCCACGGAGGAGGCATGACAGAGGCGGGCACAGTGGTCCACGTTATTCGTGCCCAGCACCGCGCGCACGAACTTCTGGAAGAGGTAATTGTCCTCGTTGGTCGCCTTGGCGGAACAGAACGTACCTACCGCATCCCCCCCGTGCTGTCGGACAATCTGGGCCAACTTTTCCGCGGCCAAATCCAAAGCCTCATCCCATGTGGCCTCCCGAAATCCATCCCGTCCCACGGGCTGGCGGGGCGTTTTGCCGAAATCCTTCCGGATGAGGGGGACGGTCAGTCGGGATGGGTGATGCACGAAATCCAATCCGAAACGCCCCTTGACGCAGAGACGGCCGTAATTCGGCCCCTCTCCAAAAGGCGCGGCCACGCGGAAGATGAAGTTGTCCCGGATGTGCAAGTCCAACTGGCAGCCGACACCACAGTAGGGACAGGTTGTACGCACAATACGTTCCGCCTGGGTCATAGTAGCCTCCTGATAGTCACCCATGATAGTCCATGGACGATGGTAAACGCCCGTGGTCCGGCATGGGATGGGGGGGAATCGCCGGTGTTGGATCGCGCCGGTGTGTGAACGTGTCAGGGCCCCTCTTCAATGTCCTGCCGAACCACGGTCATCGGTTGTCCACCCGTGCAGGGGAAGGCACGGAAGCCGGCATTGCCCCAGCCGCGACCACGGTCTTCACCCGTCAGGCCGCGTCCTGCCCACCACGCACCACCTCATCCAAGAATCGCAGCATCCTCTGCCATGCCTGTTCGGCCGCGTCCGGGAAGAAGGATGGTGCCTCCGGACAGAAGAAGTCGTGCCGGGCCTCCGGGTAGATGTGGACTTCGTGGGGGACGCCGGCTTGCTCCAGGGCCCGCACGAACGTCTCCACCTCACTGAGGGGGACCTGGTCATCCTGCTCGCCGAAGTGAGCCTGTACCGGCACGCGCCACGCGTCCAGTTGGGAGAGGATGGGTTGAAGGAAGGGGTAGAAGAGGACCACGGCCGCGGGCGGGAATCGCTGCGCGGAGGCCACCGCGGGGGTGAGGGCTGCCAGACCTTCGAATCCGATGACCGCGGTGCGGTGTGCCCGAGTGTACCCCTGATTGCGCAACCAGTGGAGTGCGGTGACCACCCGATCCCGGCCATCCCCTTCCACCAGGTGTTCCATCAAATAGCGCGCTTCTCCCCCTTCCCGGGGCACCTGCCCGTCGTACACGTCGGGAACCATGACCACGTATCCTTCGTGGACCAGGCGTTCGGCCAAATGTTTGATCCAGGGGGAAAGTCCCCAACGGTCGGGGAGGATGAGCAGGGCGGGGGATGTGTAGGCGACCTTTGGGCGAACCACGTAGCCCCTGTAGTCGCGCGCCTTCCCGGGATATCGAATCCAATCAATGACCATGTGAGTTGTGCCTCCTTGCCCCAAAGTGGTGATGGGCTAACACGCCGCGCACGCCGGGGATGTACTCCCTCCGGGACGATGGAGCATCTTCCTCATCCCGGCCCCTTGCCAGGGTTGCTCAACCCGCCGGCCGGACGCGAGGATGCCGCGCTCAGCGGGCGGCCCCGGACTGTCGCATTATAGCACATCCCGGGAGGGGAGGGACAAAAGGGCCGGGCTCTCTGGGCCCAAAGGGGTCACCAAATGCCCAAGCTCACATATTTCAGCCCCGCGTCGGGCAGGATGGTGACGATCACCCCCTCGTCCAGGGTGTCGGCCAGGCGCAAGGAGGCGAGAACCGCAGCGGCCGCGGAGAGTCCCACAAACCAACCCTCTTCCCGGGCCAGACGGCGGGCCATCTCCCACACATCCTCCCGGGCCACCCGGATGGTCAGGTCCAGCAAACCGGGGTCCCAAATGGACGGGACCAGGGAGCTGGCCAGGTGTTTGAGCCCTTCAATGCCCTGAGCCCCGTCAATGGGCTGGACTCCGACCAGGCAGACGTGGGGCGCCATCTCGCGGAGGAAGCGTCCGACCCCGGTCATGGTGCCGGTGGTCCCCAATCCGGCCACGAAGTGGGTGATGCGCCCGCGCGTTTGGGCCCAGATCTCGGGGCCGGTGGTCTCGTAGTGAGCCCGCCAGTTGGCCGGGTTGCTGTACTGGTCCGCGTGGAAGTACCGGTCCGGATGGCGGGCCACCAGGTCGTGGACAAAATGAATGGCCCCGTCAATGCCCTCCTCCGGGTCTGTTTCGATGAGGGTCGCGCCGTAGGCCCGCGCGATCTGTTTCCGCTCCTCGGTGACGTTCGCGGGCATGACCAGGGTGACGGGATAGCCCTTGGCCGCACCGACCAGGGCGTATCCGATCCCGGTGTTCCCGGAGGTGGCATCGATGATGGTCTTGCCCCGGGTCAAGAGGCCCTGACGCTCCGCTTCTTCGATGATGCGCAGGGCCGGCCGGTCCTTGATGGACCCCCCTGGGTTGAACCATTCGGCCTTGGCGTAGATGCGCACACGCGGGTTCTCCGGGGCCAACCGCTCCAGTTTGAGCAAGGGTGTGTTGCCGATGTGGTCTAAGATGTGGTGACGTTCTCTTTCTCTCGTTGCATATGTCATTGTGCTTCCTCGTCAGGTTAAAGTGAAATTCGCCGGGAAAGAAATCCGTGTGTCGGATAACAAAAAAGGCCCGCCGTCCTCAAAAGGACGGTGGGCCTCACGTTCCCACGTTATTCCCCCTTCATCGCGCTTTAGCTAAAGGCAACGAAGGGAGATGGTATTCTGTTCTTCACATGATGTGTGATGTGATGCCGCACGGGCGCCGCGAGACCCACCGCTCCTGCCACATGCGGGTGTAACCGGACGCGCCGATTACACCCGCCCCGTACAGGAGCAGGTGAGGGCACAGACAAACACGATGTCGCGGTATTCCCGCCCGTACGTCATGCGTTTCCTCACTTGGTCGGGATAAATCCCCAGGATTCTGCCAACAGGATACACCAACCTGGCCCCGATGTCAAGGGCGACAGACGAGCTGCCTCGCACGGGGCTGAACGGCCCAATCAATTGGCCCACGGAACGGTAAGGGCGCACGGCCGTGCACCCCTACCGTTCGTAAACAGCGATGTGTGGTCATGTGCGAACGCCCGGGGCTGAACTCCCGGGCTACCCCCCCGCGGGGGCTCATAGGACACGGATG
>JAADDB010000151.1 GCA_013154135.1 Chloroflexota bacterium | reverse complement strand
CACTTAGTTGGCCGCGTCCCGCGTGACGTTCCTCGTGGAGAAGATATCGGAGTCCCGCCAAGGGGCTCGAGTTTTGTGGGTCAATGAGGTCCAAAACCGGAATTTCACACATATAAGGAGAGGTCGTTCATGGTTCGCATTCGATTACGCCGACAAGGAGCACGCAATCAACCGTCGTACCGCATTGTGGTGGCCGACTCACGCTCGCCACGTGATGGTCGGTTTGTGGAAATCATCGGGTTCTACAACCCCCGCACCGAACCGCCGACCATGCGGGTCAACGAAGAGCGGGCCCGATATTGGCTCTCCCAGGGCGCGCAGCCCAGTGAGGCCGTGGCCCGCATCTTGCGCAAGGTGGGGGTCCTGGAGTAAACCTGTTGAACGTGTGGCCTTAGGCCCTGTGGAAAGGGGGTTTCCCTATGAAAGAACTGGTCGAATTCATTGCAAAGGCCCTGGTCACCGACCCATCTCAGGTGCGGGTGGAAGAAGAGGACCGTGGAGACGTCATTGTCCTCCATCTCTATGTGGCACCTGAGGATATGGGACGAGTGATCGGGCGGGGTGGCCGTGTGGCCAACGCCATACGTACTCTCCTGCGGGTGGCGGCAACCCGTCAGGGAAAACGGGTCATGCTGGAGATCGGGTGATCTCGGCTTGATTGTGACCCTGGCCAATGGGTGATGCCACAGGGCGCTGACAGAAAGGCGGAGACATCAGGACGAGGTCTCCGCCTTTGCATTCTCCCTTGGGATACAACCATGGAACGCAAGGGCAAACCCAAAACACCACGCTACCTGGCCGTAGGACGCATCATCTCCCCCCACGGCATCCGGGGAGAGGTGGAGGTGGATGTCCACACGGATTTCCCCCAACGCTTTCAGCCCGGTGCCCGTTTCCTGGTGGGGGAGCGGAAGAGCGAGATGACCGTTGAAAGTGTGCGTCCCTACCGCAAACGGCTCCTCATCAAGTTCCGGGAAATCCCGGACCGAACGCGCGCGGATGTGTGGCGGGGTGCGTGGATTCACATCCCGGTAGAGGAGGCCTGGCCCCTGGAGGAGGATGAATATTACGAGTATCAAATCCTGGGCCTGGACGTCTGGTCCGATGAAGGGGAATACTTGGGCCAGGTGGACCACATCATCTACACCGGGGCCAACGACGTGTACGTCATTCGAGGTCCCGAAGGGGAAATCCTCTTGCCCGCGATCAAGGATGTGATCCTGGACGTGGACCTGGAAAAGGGACGGATGACCGTCCACCTGCTCCCCGGGTTGGTGGAGACCACCCGCAGGAGCTGAGGGACCCGCTCGCCGCGTCGTCCGGGGCTGTCTGTCGCGTTTTATCACGTGTCGGGGGGAAGGGTGAGCGAACGGAAGTACTGGGTCGGCTTTAACATGGTCCGAGGCATTGGGGCCGCTCGCGTGCGGGCCCTGCTGGACTATTTCGGCTCCCTGGAAGAGGCCTGGCACGCGCCCGCGGAGGAGTTGCGGGAGGCCGGGTTGGACCGTCGTTCCCTGGCCAATTTGCTGGCCTTGCGCTCTCGCATAGACCTGGACAGGGAAATGGAACGTCTCCAACGGGCCGATGTCCAGGTGTTCACCTGGGAGGATGAGGATTACCCTCGGCGCTTGCGTCAGATTTATAATCCCCCTCCCGTGCTTTACGTGAAGGGAACGCTCTTGCCCCAGGATGATTGGGCCATCGCGATTGTGGGCACCCGCCGCCCCACCAACTACGGACGGGAGGCCGCTCGCATGTTGGGGGAAGGTCTGGCCCGCCAGGGGATCACGGTGGTCAGCGGGCTGGCGTTGGGCATCGACGCGGAAGCCCATCGGGCCGCGCTGGACGCGGGAGGACGCACTATCGCGGTCTTGGGCAGTGGGTTCCGGCACTTGTACCCCGCGCAGCACAAGGAGCTGGCCCGGCGCATTGTCCAACAGGGCGCGGTCATCAGCGAATACGCGCTGGACGTGCGGCCCGAGGCATCCAATTTCCCACCGCGCAACCGTATCATTAGCGGACTCTCCATGGGTGTGGTGGTGGTGGAAGCCGGGGAGAAGAGTGGTGCGCTCATCACCGCGGCCTTTGCCGCGGAACAGGGACGAGAGGTCTTCGCGGTGCCCGGCCCTATCTTCCATCACCCGTCCAAGGGGACCAACCGGCTCATCCAGGAGGGGGCCAAAGCCGTGACCTCGGTCCAGGATATCTTGGAAGAACTGGACTTGACGATGGTGGCGGAACAGCAGGAGGCCCGGTTGACCATCCCCACGTCGGAGTTGGAGGAGCGCATTCTGGCGTGTCTGGAGGAGGCCCCCAAACACGTGGATGAGGTGGTGCAGGAGCTGGGGGAAGAGACGGCCCGTGTCATCAGTACGCTGACGTTGCTGGAGCTCAAAGGTCTGGTTCGACAGGTGGGGCCACAACAATATCGCAGGGTAGGAGGATAAGGAACGATTAACGAGTAAGGGGGCGTTAGCGATACGCGGTCGTTCATGTGTCTCGGGGGAATTTTCTCCCGTCCGCCGGCATCAGAGGCCCCTTTAATCGTCAGGCGTTACTCATTACGACCCCGATTCCGGGACTACTGAGTTGTCGATGCTCCACCCGTAACGAGGATATGAGGAAATCGATGAAGAATTCGGAACAGAAGACGCTGGAGGCGTACTGCCTCAAATGCAAGGCTAAACGTCCCATTCAGGATCCACAACCCGATTTCACCGCATCGGGGCGGCCTGTTGTCCGGGGCACATGCCCGGTCTGTGGGACGCGGTTGACTCGGTTGGGACGCGTGCCAGAACACGATACCCTGCCGCCCCCTACCATCACCCGTACCAAACAATCCACGCCCCAGAAGAAAAAGAAATCCCGGCGGAAAAAGGGGACTCCCTCCCGCCCCATCGAACGCTTGGTCATTGTTGAATCACCCACCAAAGCCAACACCATCCGCCGCTTCTTGGGGGGGAACTACGTGGTGCGCGCGTCCAAAGGACATGTGCGCGACCTCCTCAAATCCCGCCTTTCCGTGGATGTGGACAACAACTTCCAACCCCGCTACACCATTCCCAAAGAGCGACGAGAGGTCGTCAAACAGCTCAAGGAAGAAGCCGGGCGGGCAAAAGAAATCTACTTGGCCACCGACCCCGACCGGGAAGGAGAGGCCATCGCCTGGCATATCATCCAGGCCGCCCAGATCCCCGAAGACAAAGTCCACCGGGTCGTCTTCCACGAGATCACCCCTTCGGCTATTGAGGAGGCCTTCCAGCACCCCCGGGATGTGAACATGAACCTGGTCAACGCACAACAAGCCCGGCGCATCCTGGACCGCTTGGTGGGCTACAAAGTGAGCCCTCTCCTCTGGAAGCGGGTGCGCAGCGGCACCTCGGCCGGACGGGTTCAGTCCGTGGCCTTGCGCTTGGTGGTGGAACGAGAACGGGAAATCCAACAGTTTGTGCCCGAAGAGTATTGGACCATCGAGGCGGAGTTGGCCCGAGCCGCGGATAGGGGGCAGGAGAATCGACCCACGTTCCGGGCGAAGTTGCACCGCATCCGGAACAAGGAACCGAAGCTGCGCAACGAGGAGGAAGCCCAACAGGTGGTCGCGGCGTTGAAGGACGCCCTCTACATTGTGGAGAAGGTCAAACGCGGCCAACGCCGTCGGCGTCCTTCCCCGCCCTTCACCACCAGCACCCTACAACAGGAAGCCTCCCGACGCTTGGGGTTCTCGGCCCAACAGACCATGCGGGTGGCCCAACAACTGTACGAGGGCATTCCCATCGGCGAGGAAGGACAGGTGGGCCTCATTACCTACATGCGCACGGATTCGGTCCACGTGGCCGATGTGGCCCAGAAGGAGGCTCGTGCCTTCATCCTGGAACAGTACGGCCCCGAACACGTGCCGCCCAAGCCGCCCAAATACAAGACACGCGCCAAGGGAGCCCAGGAAGCCCACGAAGCCATCCGGCCGACGTCGGTGTACCGCACACCCGAGCGGATGAAACCCTACCTCCGTCCGGACCAGTACAAACTGTACGACCTCATCTGGCGCCGTTTTGTGGCCAGTCAGATGGCCCCGGCCGTGTACGACACCCTCACCGTAGACATCCTGGCCGGTCCCGCGGAAGGGGAAAAGCCCTACCTCTTCCGCGCGGGGGGCTCCGTGCTCCGCTTCCCCGGGTTCCTCCTGGTGTACAAGGACATGAAGGAAAACGGGGATGAGTCAGACGCCAAGGGATTCCAGGTGCCCGAGCTGACGGTTGGGGAGCTGTTGGACCTCATCCGCCTGATCCCGGAGCAGCACTTCACCCAACCGCCGCCCCGCTACACCGAAGCCTCCCTGGTCAAAGCGCTGGAGGAACACGGTATCGGTCGGCCCAGCACATACGCTCCCATCCTCACCACCCTGCGTCAGCGGGGGTATGTGGAACGCCAGGGAAAGAGCTTGGTACCCACGGAACTGGGGTTCACCGTAAACGACCTGCTGGTCGAGCACTTCCCGTCCGTGTTCGAAGTGGGTTTCACCGCGCGCATGGAGGAGGGGTTGGACAAGATCGCGGCCGGAGAGCAGGATTGGGTCGAGCTGCTGCGGGATTTCTACGGCCCCTTCTCGCAAATGCTGGCCGAAGCCGAGAAGAACATGCCCGACCGTCGGGTGCCAGATCAACCGGCAGGCGAGGTCTGCGAGATCTGCGGTGCGCCCATGGTCATCAAGACAGGGCGCTACGGAAAGTTCATCGCCTGTTCCAATTACCCTAAGTGCAAGAACACCAAGCCCTACTTGGAGAAAATCGGCGTCAAATGTCCCGAATGTGGGGCCGACTTGGTTGTCCGGCGCACACGCAAGGGCAAGATCTTCTACGGGTGCTCTCGCTACCCTGAATGCACCTTCAGCGTGTGGGATCGCCCCTTGCCTCAACCGTGCCCCAAGTGTGGGGGGTTGCTGGTGGCCAAGGGGAAGAAGAAGGCCCAGTGCATCAAGTGCGGTGCCTGGTTCAACCGGGAGGATGTGGAGAAGATGGAGAAAATGAGTAACGATTGACGATTAACCCAGATTTTGCGCAATCAGCGGGCGAAGCACGAAAAACGCCCTTGTTTTGGCACCTTACCAACTGAA
>JAADDB010000045.1 GCA_013154135.1 Chloroflexota bacterium | reverse complement strand
CCTGAAACCGCGCATCGCCTACTCCTTGACCGCGCCCGCGGTGAGGCCGCTGATCATTTGCTTCTGCATGAGGAAGAACATGAGCAGCACCGGGATGGTCACGACCACTGACGCAGCCATCATCAGGTCAAAGCGGTTGACGAACTGGCCCACGTACAGGCGAATGCCCACGGGGATGGTCTTCACGTTGAGCACCCACGCGAAGAGCAACTCGTCCCACGCGGTGAGGAACACGTAGATGGCCGTGGCCACGATGCCCGGCGCGGCCAGGGGCAACGCGATCCGCCAGAACGCGCAGAACTGGGAACACCCGTCCACCAGCGCGGCCTCTTCCAGGTCCTGGGGAATGTTGGCGAAGAACCCCCGCAGAATCCACAGGCTGAGGGGGAGATAAAAGCCGATGTACAGGAGAATCGCGCCCAGGTTCGATCCGATGAGCGGCAACCCCAGGTGGCGCTTCACCTGGACGAAGATCTGGTACAGGGGGAGGAGGAAGAGGATGCCGGGGATCAACTGGGTCGCCAACACGGCCAGGCCGAACGTGTCCGCGCCCGGAAAGCGGAACCGGGCCAACGCGTACCCCGCGAAGGTGGCGAACAACGTCACCACCGCGGTGGTCACGCTACAGACGATGAGGCTGTTGCGGAAATACAGGCCGAAATTCACCTGGGACCACAAATCCACATAGTTCTGAAACCGCCACGTGTGCGGCAAAATCGTCACACTGGACACGATCTCCTCATTCGTCTTGAAAGACGTCACCACCATCCAGAAGATGGGGAAGAGAATGAGCGCCAGGAGAAAAATCAGCAACAGATCGGCCAGACGCCTGGACACCCAGCGCCGCGTCCGGTGCCCGGACAGGCGAGGTCGCGTCCTCGACGGTTGAGTGATCAACGTCGGTTGTGTGCTCATGCGAAGTCCTCCAGAAACGATTCGTCATCCATAACGTCCGAGGCTGGTCGGCCTTTCTGACCACGCATCACGTTATTCCTTCGCGCTTTCCTGCAGCAAGGACGTGCGGAACACCATGTACCACAACCAGACAAAGAACATCATCGCCAGCATCATCAGGACCGAGACGGCCGCGCCCAGGCCGAAGAGCCAGTAACGGAAGGACTGGCGCTCAATCGCGGGCATGAGCAGGTCGCCCCACTCGCCGGGGAATCCCCCACCGTTGCCGAACATCATGATCACGATGTTGTAGCCGAAGAAGGTGAAGATCATGCCCCAGAGGAGGATGATGGCAATGATGGGCTTCAGGTACGGGATGGTCACGTAGCGGAAGCGCTGGAGCGCGGACGCGCCGTCAATCGCCGCGGCGTCCATCAGGTCCTGGGGCACCTGTTGAAGTCCGGAAAGGAGCATGATGGTGTTGAAGGGCAACTGTCGCCAGATGGTGGGGATGATGATCGCGAGCAACGTGTTCTTGCCGATGAGCCAGAAGGGCTTCTCGTGCAGCAGGTGGAGCCAGTCCACCAGGATGATGTTGATGATGCCCCGGTCCCGCAGCCACATCATCCCCCAAAGCATACCCACCACATAGGTGGGGACCACCCAGGGCAGGAGCATGAGGGTCCGCGCGAGCCCCCGCCAGCGGAACTCCCGGTTGAGGAGGAGGGCCAGCACCAGGCCCACGCCGATGGTGCCGATGTTCACCGCGATCGCGTAGAGGATGGTGTTGCGGGCCGCGTACTGGAGCCCCGCGGTGAGCACGTTGTTCGCGCCGAAGATCATCTTGTAATTCTTCAGCCCCACAAAGGGCGCGTGCAAGAACTGCCCCAGGGTGTACTGGTTCAAGTCCAAAAAGGACATGTAAATCGCCAGTACCGTGGGGATGAAGTGCACGCTCATCATGGCCACCAACGTGGGCAGGATGAGCAAATACGCGAGGCGATAGCGTTTCACCCGCTCCCAAAAACTCTGCTTTCTCCGTGCGATCATGGGTCGCTCCTTCTGGCCTGCTTGGGACGACAGTATGCGTAAGACGTAATGCCGTAAGGGGGACGCCAAGATAGGCTGCCCAACGGTTCTCCTGCTTATAGCACAACCACCTGCTAAACCACCAGCGGACGGGTGGCATCCGGGCGCATTCCTGTCCCACGCCACCCCAAACGCGAACAACGCCGGGGGGCGGGATTGCCCATGCCGCCCCCCGGCGGATGACTTCGCTTATTGGCCGCCTCCGACTGCCAGGAGCGCGTCCACTTCCTTCTTCGCCTGGTTCAGACGGGCCGGGATCATGGTGTCCGGATCGAAGGGCCCGTTGACGCCCGCGACGTCATCCCACAGCGCGCCCAGGGCCTTGACCATCACGTTCTCGATCGCGCCCCAGGCGGGGATGGCGGGATAGGACTTGCCGTGCTGGAGTGCGTTCACGAACACGCTGTAGAGCGGGTCCTCGCTGAAGGTCGGGTCGGCCAGCGCGGCCTTGACCGCGGGCAGCATGCCGATGTTGCTGCTGTAGCGGATCTGGGATTCCTTGCTGGTCAGGAACTTGACGAACTCCACGGCCATCTCGGGGTGCTTGCTGGAGTTCCACACCGTCAGGTTGGAGCCACCCACGAAGGTGTAGCGGCCCGCGGGCCCGGCCGGGATCTCGTGCGCGGCCAGGTACTTGGCAGCTTCGCTGTCCGCCCAGCCGCCCTTGTCGCTGGGCGTGCGGGAGCCCTTGACCATCCAGGGGCCGGAGATGATGGTGGCGATCTCGCCGTTGATGAAGAGCCCTTCCACCTGCGCGGAGTTCAGCTCCAGCACGTCGGGCGGGGTGTAGCCCTTGGTGTAGAGGCTGGTGTAGAACTTGACGCCCTCGATGGCCTCGGGGCTGTTGAAGACCGCGGCCGTGTTGCCGGGGTTCAGCAGGTCGCCGCCCGCGCCCCAGACCCAGGGAGCGAAGTTGTGGAGCACGTTCCAGTCGTTCTTGCCCGGGAAGCCGATGGGGTACGTGTCCACAATGCCCTTCTCCTTGGCCTCCTTGATCTTGGCCAGGGCCGCGTCAAAGGTCTCCCATGTCTGGAAGGCCTCGTCCGGGTCGATCCCCACCTTCTCGTACACGTCGGAGCGGTAGAGGACCGCGCGGGTGTCCACGAACCAGGGGACGGCGACGGTGAAGCCACTCCCAACGGGATTACACGTCTGCCAGGAGGCCTCCACGAAGTTCTCCGGGCCACCCATGGCCGCGATCTCGTCCTTGGTGAAGGGCCGCAGCGCACCCATCGCGGCAATGGACGCGGTCCACGTGGTGCCCAACTGGGAGATGTCGGGCCCCTCGCCGCTGGTGGCCGCGGTGGTGATCTTGGGCCAGGCCGCGCCCCAGTCCAGGACCTCCACCTCGACGGTCACGTTGGGGTGCAATTTCTGGAATTCCTTGGCCTCCTCCTGCATCGCGCCCAAGGGATCCGGCCCGTTGGGCATGATCCAGACCTTCAGGGTGATGGGTTCTTCGGGCTTAGGCGTGGGGGTGACCACCACTTCCTTGGTGACGACCTTCTCCACCTCCTTGGTCACCACCTTTTCCACCTCTTTGGTGACGACCTTTTCCTTGGTGACCACGACCGTCTCCTTGACCACCTGGGGGGTGGCCTGAGCGCACGCGCCCAGGAGCATGGCCGCGATGACCAGCAGGGAGAGAACGAACCAAACCTTGCGATTCATGACACCTCCTCCTTTCGTTTGTGCGTCCTATGGATATTACGTTGGAAAGCATGGGGGTGGGATCCCAACGGTAGGAATCCGCCCCGTCATGTGATGGAACTTCCCGTTATGGGAGCGCTCCCAAAATGGGGCCAACAAAAATCCTCCCAACTCCTGATGCCGTGATACGCGTGTTCCCTCCTCCGACACCTCCTTCTACAAACGTGCTGTGGTTTGCCGTAGGACCAGTTCGGGCATGAGGACCAGACGTTGGGCATGATCCTGTCCGTGCGTGATGAGGTCCACCAGCACGTGGGCTGCGGTTTCCCCCAACCGCTGGATGGGCTGGCGCACTGTGGACAGGGGGGGATCCAGGAAGGCTGCCTGGGGAACATCGTCGTATCCGATGAGGGAGATGTCCTGGGGCACGCGGAGGCCGGCCTGACGCACCGCGCGCAGCGCGCCCATGGCCATGGTGTCGCTGGCCACGAAAACCGCGGTGGGCCGCGGGTCCAGGCTGAGGAGCCGGGCCATGCTGGCCAGCCCGCCCCCCTCGGTGAAGTCCCCCTCCACGATGAGCTGCTCGTCCACGGGGATGTGGTGGGCCTGCAGGGCTTGCTTGTACCCTTCCAGGCGGTCCGCGCCCGCGGACATGTTCAGGGGGCCGGTGATGGTGCCGATGCGGGTGTGGCCCAGCCGGATCAGGTGGTCCACGGCCATGCGTGCGCCCGCGACGTTGTCCACATCCACATAACTCACCCGGGGGTCCGGGTGCCGCCCAATGGAGACGAAGGGGATGCCGTCGGAGAGCAAGCGTCCCACCAGGGGGTCATCCAGTCGGGTGGACGCGAGGACCACGCCGTCCAGGTAGCGGGAGCGGAGCAGGCGGTTGTAGAGGTCCTCCTCCTGCGCGGGGGTGCTGAAGAGCGCGAGCATCAGGTGGTAATTGCGCGCGTAGCACCCATCGGTGATGCCCCGGATGAGGAGGGAGAAGAAGGGGTCGGTGAAGAGGGTGGAGACGGCCTCGGGGATGACCAGGCCGATGACGTTGGTGCGGTTGGTGGCCAGGCTCCGAGCCGCGGCGTGGGGCTGATACCCAACCTGGTGGATGACCTCCCAAACGCGCTCGCGCACGGCGGGCCGCACATTGGGGTGATTGTTCACCACCCGCGACACGGTGGAGCGGGAAACGCCGGCCAGTCGAGCGATGTCCTCCAGGGTATAACTCATGGTCTCTGGTCCTTGAATAACTGCCCTGTTGCTGGGGCGAACACCGTGCTCGTGTTGGGAGCGCTCCCATTATAACCCGCCTCCCCGGCCCTGTCAAAAACGCACGCACAAGAGGAGGTCCCGGATGTGGCGGCGTCCACGCGGGGAGAAAAGGGGAAACGATGGGGTTGCGCGGGGCACGGGGGGACATAGGACACGGATGCACACGGGTGCACACGGATTGGTAGGGGCGGGTCTGTGGATTAACGAGTAATGAGTAACGATTGACGATTAATTGGTGGGTGGGCGGCGGGCTTCGCCCGCCGC
>JAADDB010000323.1 GCA_013154135.1 Chloroflexota bacterium | reverse complement strand
CTATCCTCTCCGGGTTCCAGGCGCATGACTCGGTGACCGTTCACCGCGATGTGGAGCGGTTGGTCGTCTGTGGTGCCCAGGAAATTTGTCTCAGGGTTTGTCCCGGCATTCCCGGTGAGAGACCAGTAGGATCCCGAACCGGTTTCATCATTCCCACATTGCCAGGTGCTTCCGTTCCACTTGGGCACCTGGCCGTTGTTGCACCCCTGGGGCAGGCGGTAGGGCGTGCGTAGCCGAAATTCATTCCCCACCAACGTCAGCCCGGTGCCCGCGCGGTACTGCGTGTCGTTGTCCACGCCGTCGGCAAAGCCGGCGGGCACCCCTGTCAGTCCACTCCAGGGCGCGGACAGGGCATACATCGCATACGGCACCGACGTTACCGGCTGGCGCGGGGTGAGCGTCGTGTAACTGCCACTGCCCGCAGGGCAGCGCACCGCCACCTGCAACCACCGTGCTTCTCCCTGGAAGGCATTGCGTCCAAAGTCCAGTTGCACGTTGAAGAGGCCGTTGGTCACCTGAACGCCGGCCTTTGTCTGCGGACTGCCAATGCGATGTCCCCCTGTTGCCGCATCCCACAACGTGAACTGGAAATCACACGTACCGTTGACGGGATGCCCGTCTCGGGTGAGGCGCCCCTGGTAGGTGAAATCTGTTCCCACGGCCGCTTGTATCGAAACATCGCCCTGGGGCACGGATTCCTGAGCCCAAATGCGCCCAATGCCCAATGCGATGAGAAATGCGGTTGCTAATAAAACCGTGACCCAAAGTGAATGTTGTTTCATCTCGCATCCCTCCTACATGTACTCCTCGAGCAATTTTGTCCTATTGCTTTACCATTCGGGGTAGATACATTATCCACCTTGCCGATGAACGCGCGGTGATGCGCAGCGCCACACTCCGTCGACGGAAGGTGTCCAACGGTGGGCGTGTGCCCTCAGTTTGATAAATCCCGGGACATGCATTACAGTTTGGATCGTCACCACATGGTCCGGTGTTGTAAAACACGCTTCCCGGACCGACGACTTTGGCCTGGATGAACGTCAGCGTGCTTCCCCGCGGGACGGGTACACCACCGAAGTCAAACGTACCCGTCACGTTTGTCCTCGCGGGCATCTCCAGAGTGATAACCTGAGTACCAACGATGGGACCGTCATAGGTATCCCGGCGTACCGTCATGGAGATGGAATATGTGCCTTCTGCGGGCGCCCAATACACCATCTCGACGCGACCGAGGTCCGTGGCAGGATAATCCTCTACGTAGAACCCTCGGCTGAGACCATCACCACCGCTCCCCTTGGGAGGACAAGAGATAACCACGCGCTCCGTCCCGTTTGCCCAAGAGGAAGGCCCGAATTCATAAGCATGGGCCACCAGACTTTTGTCCATCATCGGGGCTATTCCTGCCGCTAACACCAAGAGGCCGACCAGCAAAAGCATGCTTATGCCTAAAGCCATCGAAAATCTCAGGGGCAGAGAATATTGGAGTCTTTTCATGGTTTCACCTCCTGTTCCCACTCCCGGGCGGGGGCATGACCCTCACCCGCCCGGGAGATATCAGGGTTGAAGGGCTCTATCGGTTTCCGCTAAGCATGTACGGTAGGTAGACTGAATGCTTGGGCCGCCACTCGTCCGCGCCGATGTCCGGCGCAGGACCGAAGGGGCGGGATTCACCGTCGATGTCCGTGAGGATGCCGGCGTCCACCCCCGCGTCCCGGGCCGCGGAATGCCTCTCAATGTGGTAATCCCCAGCCGCGGGGTTAACGAACGCAGGGTCACCGTGCACGTCGTGTTGGGTTGTCACTGTGCCATCGCCGCCCCAGTCCGCACCGTTGGCCCAGATACCTGCCCCCCACAAGGTGGAGTCCAGCGTGGCTGCGCTCCCCGTGGTCACGCTGATGCCCACCGTGTGGCTGACGAGGATGGTGTTGATCAGTGTGGCCTCTGCCCCAGTCGCCACAAAAATGCCCGAGCCATCCCCGCCGCGGTTCTGGGCCAGGGTGTTGTGGACGAACACCGGCTTGGATTGATGAATGTACACCCCGGCTCCGTTCTTCGTCGCTTGGTTTTGGGCAATAATGTTGTTCTCCAGGCGTGTGCGTTCTTGGAATGGTCTAAATGAAATGTACACGCCTCCTCCTCTCCCGGCGGAGTTCCTCCATATGCGATTGTCCTCTAGTTTCACCGGAGTGTCCCCAGAAACCACACCGATGCCTCCGCCCGTTCCGCCCCGGTTGTTGTAGATCACGTTCCGGCGTATGGTCGCTCCCGCTGCGCTCAAGTAAATCGCCCCTCCTTCAGCCCCCCTATTATCAGTAAACACGTTCTCCTCGATAAGTGCTTGTTCATTGGTCCACATCAAGTAGATACCCCCGCCAAAATCGGCCGTGTTGGAGATGAACCGGTTGAGGCGAAACACCGGAGCCCTGGAAATGGCTCTTGCACCACCTCCCCACCGGGCGGTGTTGCTCATAATGGTGGAGTGTTCCACGCGGGCATTACTATAGATGAGGAACAGACCACCTCCCGTGCCCTTTCTGTTTCCGGCCATGTTGTTGGTGAGGAGACAGTTTCTGATCGTGACCTCGGACCTGTTGACGTAAATGCCACCACCGGCATCGCTGGTGCCATACCCCCCTAAACCGACGGCATTGCCGTTGACGACGGTGAGTCCGTCCAGGACAGGGGCGATGTCTCCGTTGATGTAGACCACTCGGCGCTGGTCTTCTCCATCAAGCACGGTGCGAAAGGCCTGGGGATCGCGCACTACCGGGCCGGCGGGGGCACCATCCCAACCACCGTAGAGGGTGATGCTCTTGGTGAGGGTGATGACCGCGGCGCCCTGGCCGGTGTAGGTGCCCCCGGCCAGGTAGATGGTGTCGCCGTCCCGGGCCTGGGCCAGTGCGGTGTGCAGCGCGCAGGGATGGGATTGCGTGCACGCGCTGCCGCTCCCGTTGGGCGTGACAAAGAGGGTGTTCGGTCCGGCTGCCACGGCCGGTGAGCTTCCCCTGAGCAGGAGCAACCAGGCCATTAGGACCAGTAGAGAAATGCTAAGTGACAAAAGTATGCGACTTCGTGTGCGGATGTTCATGGTTCTCCTCCTTAACGTGCATGTTTCACCATGACCGGCAACCAGAGACGGGATACAGGGGTGGGTGTGGGGCTGGGCACGGCCGAAATATCTCCCACAATGTACACGTCGGTGAGCCAGCGCGCGTTGTGCTGGGTGTGGAGCACCTGTTCCTGGCCGGTTGCCAGGTCCAGGACGTAAATATGTTGTCCCCAGTCGGTGTAATAAGCCTTGCCGTTGCGGACGAAGATGCCCGCGATGACGTGGTCCGGGGACTCGAAAATCTTACGCACCTGTCCGTTCTCTACCCGGAATATGCGCCCCGGTCGGCGGTTTCCTGAGGTGAGATACAGGACGCCGTTCTCGTCGAACGTGAAATCACCTCGCCAGCCGGTCCCCAATTCCGCCAAATGGACGGTGAAGTAAGGTGTTGCCGTGTTTCCCTCTAATCGATAAATGAGCCCGTCCCTTCCACCATAGGCCTCGCTGAAATAGAGCGCTCCGTCAGGGCCAAAGGCCAGGTCACGGACGTATGTGGTGTGGGTGTACACGATCTCCTCATTCCCCCACCCGGTATCCGTCTTTGTGACCTTATAAATATAACGAGTGTTGAGGTAACTGAAGTAGAGTTCACTTGGGAACCGATCCAGGGTAAAACTGGTAAGCCGTAAACTGGGACGTTGATAGAAGGTCGTTTCCAGGGATGTGGCGGGGTCCAGTCGATAGATGGTGCCGGGGCTTTTGTATCCGTCCGCGTAGTAGATACCAGGCGACGGTCCATTGAATACCGTCCCACTCCCCGCCCAGGAAGATGTGTAGAACAGCAAGGCAGATATTGATGTAAGGAGAAGCATCAACAATAATATGCCTGTAAATCTGTGAATTCGTGCACTCATGACAACCTCCTTCCGAAAACAATTTGCCTCTGAGGTGTGGGAAAGGGATAAGTCTGGCCCTTCCCCACTTTTTCAAGCCGCCACATTTGTCCAAAGTTCAAGCAATACACCTTAGGTGAGGACAAAGCGGGCGAAATCCGCTTCATCCTCTTTCCTTCCCCTCCCACCCACGTGCGCATGGGCAGACAACCAAGTGGCCTGGTCTGTCGGACACTGTGGGAGAGCACGGCAGGGTGTGGCTCGCGAGGGCTGAAGCGCAGTCTCCTCGCCAGCCAACGTCAAAGAGGCCATCATGTGGACCAGAACATGGCCTTGGGCATCGCCCAATGTGGGAGGATGAGATTTCGTACACGCGCGATCGCTCCCGTTGGGCGTGACGAAAAGAGGGGGCGGTCCAGACGCGACGGCCGGTAGGCCTCCCCTGAGAAGGAGCAACCAAGCCATCAGGACCAGTGGAGAAATGCTAAGGGATAGAAACAGACCAACCTTTGTACGCTTGCTCATGGTTGACCTCCCTCCTAGTGCAGCCCGGAGAGATCCTCTAGAGCAAACGGGATTGCAATAATCGATTGACTAATTCATGGAGATTTGTGTATTTCGCCATCCACAAGGTAGAAAACTCCGTTGTTCTCTCCTCCATGGGTAGATGGCGGGTAGATTTAGCGGTTGGATGTAAAACGTACCGAATACGGGTGTACCTACGTTGGCGTGGTCAGGACAACGGGGGTATCAACCAACTCCCCATTCACTGGTCTTAGGATAACCCATGTGTGTCTACAAAATGTCCACAAAACGAACACCATAAACCGATGAGCCGTTATCTTGCCCCTTGTTTTGCCCTTGAAGTATCCTTGGATGGCTCGTGGCGGGATGAGCATCTTGCCTAAAGTTGGCTTGGGGCTTGCAGTGAGGCCCTTTACCTGCCCACGTACAAGAGGGTGAAGAGCCTATGGGGGCGGGGTGGTGTTTCCCAGTGATTATAGGATGTTGAAAAATAATCTGCAATTAACACCTCCACCCCGAACGCCCCAACCTTGGCAACAGGCCCACGCACAGTTGTTTCCCAGTGCCTCCTATAATCCTTAACGGGACATCTACTAATTTATCTGCTACTCCTGACGCTTATTTGACAACTCATCCTTAACCTAGAGCTAGGTTTTAGGTCCGTTTCCCCCGCCCCCCTCCTGGGACTCAATCCCCCGGAGTCCCGCCAAAGGAGGGGGCTCTCCCT
>JAADDB010000062.1 GCA_013154135.1 Chloroflexota bacterium | reverse complement strand
ACCCCCGGGCTCAATTTGGGAAAGCCCCCTGCGGGGGCTCTCATAGGTTACATGACCGGCAGAGCATCGCCACAAACGAGCCGGGATGGGCGCTCCCGCCCCTTTACTCGTTACTCGTTACTCGTTAGGCTCTCCGCCTATCCAAGCCAACCTCATTCCCCAGCCGATCTTCCCTTAATCGTTAATCGTCAATCGTTACTCCTTCCTCTCCCCCCCATTCTGGCCGGCTAACAGCGCGGTGGCGGTCATGAGCGCGGCGCCGATGGGCAGTGCGTCCTCGTCAATGTCAAAGCGGGGATGGTGGTGGCCGTAGACGATGCCCTTCTCCTCGTTGCGAGCTCCTACCAGGAAGAAACACCCCGGCACTCGGGTGAGGAATTCGGCCATGTCCTCGGAGACCATGACGGGCTTGATGGTGACAATGTTCTCCGGCCCCACGATTGCTTCCGCGGCCCGTCGCACCACGCGCGTGGCTTGCTCGTCGTTGATGACCGGCGGGGCAATGACCTCTGTTCGCACGTCGGCTCGGGCCCCATACGCCTGGGCCACCCCCTCGGCCAGGGAGCGCAGTCGGGCTTGGGCCATGTGCATGGTGTTCATGTTGAAGGTGCGCATAGTCCCCCGTAAGGTGGCTTGCCCGGGGATGATGTTGAACGCGGACCCCGAGTGGAGCTCCCCCACCGTCAGGACCAGGGATTCCAGCGGATCCACGTTGCGGCTGACAATCGTCTGGAGGCCGGTGACGATGTGGGCCGCGGTGACCAGGGCATCTACCGTCAAGTGGGGTTGAGCTCCGTGGCCGCCCCGTCCTACCACATCGATGTCAAAGCGTCCGGCCGCGGCCATCAGCGGCCCCGACTGGACGACCACCTTCCCCACGGGGATGGGGTTCCACAAGTGGAGGCCGAAGGCCCAATCGGGCTTGGGGTTCTCCAGCACCCCCTCCTGGATCATGCGCAGAGCCCCGCCCATCCCCTCCTCCGCGGGCTGGAACACGAACTTGACCCGGCCTCGCAGGTGCTCCCGATAGCGGACCAGCAGTGTAGCCGTGGCCAGACCGATGGCCACATGGCCGTCGTGTCCGCACGCGTGCATGCGCCCCGGGTACTCGGACCGGTAAGGGACGTCGTTTTCCTCTTCCACGGGGAGCGCGTCCATGTCAAAGCGGAGAAGGAGGGTAGGGCCCTCTTGCGATCCTTCCAACAGCGCGACCACGCCTGTTCGGGCCACACCGGTTTGGACGTGCAAACCCAAGGAGGTGAGGTGTTCGGCGATGATGGTGGCTGTGCGTCGTTCTTCAAAACCCAGCTCCGGGTGTTTGTGGAGATCCCGACGCCAGGCGATTAACTGGTCGTACAGCGCGTACGCGTCCTTGCGCACCTGATGAAGGTCCAAGCTCATGGTATCCATCCCCTATGTCAGCAGCGTTTGAATGTCGGGCCAGGCGTGTTGAGCGGCTTCCCGGCCGCGTTGGGCCAACACATGGCGTTTGCCGATGTCGTTGAAGCTGATGTCGCGCACGTTTGGGGTGATGACCACGTCCGCACAGTGGAGTTCGTGGTTCGCCCGGACCAGGTTGTACAGGGCGTTCAACCCCACGCCGATGGGCGTCCTGGGGCGGGCCGGTGTTCCCCGTTTGGGTATCACGTCCACCGCGATGGTCCGAGTGGCGCCCAATTCGTGGAGGGCACAGGTGGGCAGGTTGCGGGCCACTCCGCCGTCCACCAGGAGTCGACCTTCCCATTCCACCGGCGCGAACAGGCCCGGAACAGAACAGCTGGCTTGCACGGCCAGGGCCACTCGCCCTTCCCGGAGGAGTATGGGCTCCTCCCGTTCCAGGTCAAAGGCCACGCAGGCAAAGGGAATGGGCAGATCCGCGAAGGTTTTCGGGCCGCCCATCAACTCCTCCAACAAGTCCACCAGCGGCGCCAGAGTCGCCCATCCCAGCCGTGCGGGGGAGACGGGTCGGAGGAGCTTGCGCCAGTTGAGGGTTTCGGCCTGTTCCCAGATGGCCTGGGGGGGCACTCCGGCCGCGATAAGGGCTCCCATGATGGAGCCCGCGCTGGTGCCCACAACGCAGCAAGGTTCAAACCCCTGTTCGTGGAGCACTTCCCACACGCCCAGGTGGGCAAATCCCCGCACCGCGCCTCCGGAGAGGGCCAGGCCCACCTGTGAGCGCGCCGCGGATCGACGCCGGAATAGATTGCGCACGGTTATCCTCCCAGTTTCTCCTGCAGGATCTTGCGCACCAGATCTGGGTTAGCTTTGCCCCGGGTCGCGCGCATGACTTGGCCCATGAACCAGCCGAACAGACCCTTTTTCCCGCCTCTGTACCGGGCCACCTCATCGGGGTGGGCCGCGAGGATCTCCTCCACGATTTGGGTGAGCGCGGCTTCGTCGCTGACTTGGGCCAGGCCCTTTTCGTCCACAATCCCCTGGGCGCTCCGGCCCGTCTGGAGCATTTCCTGGAGCACGGCTTTGGCGGTGTTGCGGTTGATGACGCCCCGGTCCACCAGGCGGAGGAGTTCGGCCAAGCGTTCCGGGCTCACCTTCAACGCGGTGATGGGGGTGCCCGTCTCGTTGAGGTAGCGGAAGATCTCCCCGGTCAGCCAGTTGTAGACTTCTCGGGCGTCGCCGTAGGCCTGGACGGCCGCTTCAAACCACTCGGCCACATCCTGCTCCTCCACCACGATCCAGGCTTCTTTGCGGCTCAGCCCGTACCGTTGGGCAAAGCGTTCCATCTTCGCGTCGGGGAGTTCGGGCAAAGTCTCCCGGAGTTCGTCCACCCATCCTTCTTCCACCTCCAGGGGCAGGAGATCCGGCTCGGGGAAGTAGCGATAGTCGTGGGCTTCTTCCTTGCTGCGCTGGATGAATGTACGCCCACGCGCGGCATCCCATCCCAGGGTGACTTGTTCGATGGTGCCCCCTTCTTCCAGGATGCGGATGTGCCGTTCCACCTCGTAAGCGATGGCATCCCGCACGGCTTTGAAGGAGTTGAGGTTCTTGATTTCCACCTTTGTGCCGAATTCCTTTTGACCTTTGGGGCGGACGGAGAGGTTAGCCTCGCAGCGCATGGCCCCCTTCTCCATGTCCGCGGTGCTTACGCCCAGGTAGCGGAGGATGGCCCGCAGTTTGCGCAGGTAACGGTAAGCTTCCTCCGCGCTGCGCAGATCGGCTTCGGTGACGATTTCCAGGAGGGGCACACCGGCCCGGTTGAGGTCCACAAGGCTGTAGCCGTCCATGTGGACCAGTTTACCCGTGTCTTCCTCCAAGTGTGCGCGGCGGATGCGGACCCGCTTGGGGCGTCCCTGGTCGTCCTCGATCTCCACCCATCCGTTTCGGGTGAGGGGGAGTTCATATTGGGAGATCTGGTAGCCTTTGGGGAGGTCGGGGTAGAAGTAGTTCTTGCGGGCGAACAGGGAAAAGGAGGCTATTTCGCAGTTGAGCGCGAGGCCGGTGCGGATGGTGGCTTCCACCGCGGCCCTGTTGATGACGGGCAGCGCACCGGGGAGAGCCATGCACACAGGGCACACGTGGGTGTTGGGTGGAGCATCCGCGTAATCCGCGCTGCAGCCGCAGAACATTTTAGACTGGGTCAACAGCTGGGCATGCACTTCCATGCCGATGATGACTTCGTACTCCTGGGTCATGGGCGTTATCTCCTCGTTGGGTGACGATTCGGCGCGCGCTTCGCGACGATCTCTCAGATTCCCCCTCCTGCAGGGGGTTCTGATGCCACGCGCGCAGGAACGCACACCGCATTATACCCGTGGTCGGCCCATATCTCATAATGAGTGACGATTGACGAGGAACGAGTAAGGAGGGGGGAAGACTAAGATGGCCGGGGAGAGGTGTTTTGCGTGTGTGAGCGGGCGAAAGCCGCCAACCACGCGGGCAAGTGGGCCAACAGGTTGCTCATGACCTGGCGGGTCCCCTCTTCAAAAGCCGAAAAGTTCTCGTACGCCTCTCCCCCTTCTTCCCCCACCAGATCACTCACCCCGCGCAGGATGAGCAAGGGCACCCGATTCCGGGTGGCGACCCAGGCAATGGCCCCGGATTCCCAATCCGCCGCGATGGCTCCGAACCGCTCTCGCAACTCCCCGATCTCCTCCGGCCGGATGTCCCGATCCCCCGAGACCAGGAGGGTGCGCACGACCGGTTGGGGATAAGGCTCGGAAAAGGGGGACAGGTCCAGCTCGCTCGTGTAGTGGGCGATGTGTTCCTCCGGGTCCCCCATCTGTTCGTAGATGTCGTAGACAATGGTCTTTTCCACCAGGAGAACGGTCCCCTTTTCCACAGCCCCCCGGAATCCCCCGCACGTGCCCAGGTTGACAAGAAGGGCCGGGTTCCAATGGTCAATCACATATTGGGTGGACGCGGCCGCGGCGATCTTCCCCCATCCGCCGTGGACAAAGAGCACGTCCCGGCTTTCCCCCGCGATGGGCAGGGGCTGGGTGAACCATTCCCCAAGGGGATATGGCTCTCGCCGGGCCGGTGCGAGGATCTCCTGCACGATCCGCCACTCTGTGTTGGCCGAGATGAGGACCACAAAGGGATGCGCGTCCACCTTATGCCTCCTTGGGGAGGATTTCCTTGAGCACTCGGAGCCAGTTGCCCCCGAGGATGGCCTCTATGTCCTGCGCGGTGAAGCCCCGTTGGGCCAACCCTTCTCGCAGACGGGAAAAGTGGCCCGCGTGTTCCAGTCCCCGGGGAGGGTGATCGATGCCGTCAAAGTCCGACCCTATGCCCACGTGGTCCACGCCCACGAGTTGGACCAGGTATTCAATGTGGTCCAGGACGTGGTCCAGGGAGGCGGAATCGGGGTCATCGGTGAGGAACGCGGGGACAAAGGTGACGCCGATGACGCCGCCCGTAGCCGCGATGCCTCGGGCCTGGTCGTCGCTCAAGTTGCGGGGATGATCCCGCAACGCGCGCGCGTTGCTGTGGGAAGCCACCACCGGGCCGGAGGCCAGGGTCAGCACGTCTTCCACCCCCGCGGGGGCCAGGTGGGACACATCCACCACCATGCCCAACGTGCCACACGCTTGCACCACCTCCTCGCCAAAGGGCGTCAACCCACCCCGACTCCGCGCGTCCGCGATCCCATCGGCCACCGCGTTGCGGTAATTCCAGGTAAGTCCCAGCCAGCGGACGCCCAGGCGGTGAAACGCGTGGAGGAGTTCCAGGTGCCCGTCCAGGGGTTCTGCCCCCTCCAGACTGAGGATACCCCCGACTCGTCCCTCTTCTCCCAGGTGTTCCAGGTCTTGGGTGGAGAGGACGGGGAAGAGCGCGCCGTTGGAGCGGGCCACCTCTCGGTAGAACGTTTCGATGAGACGGAGGGCGAAAGTGGTGGCCCCATGGCGTTGTTGGTCCACCGGAATCCAGCAGGCAAAGACTTGGGCGTGGACCCCTCCGGCCTGCAGGCGGGGGAGATCCACGTGGGCGTCGGGGATTCCCTCCACCAACGAGCCTTTGCCCTGGAGGGGGTAGTGCAGTGTGTCGCAGTGTGCGTCGATCACAGGTGTTTTCATGGATGTGCTCCTTGACGAGTGTGTGTAACAACGGCTTGGCGGGAAGAACTCAGTAGCACCTCGGCCGCGGACGGGGCCGGGGAGTAATGAGTAACGATTGACGATTGACGATTAAAGGGTTGGCCCTTCAATGACGGGTTGGCAAGCGAAAGTCCCCGTTGGCCGCGGACGGGGCCGGGGAGTAATGAGTAACGATTGACGATTAAAGGGTTGGCCCTTCAATGACGGGATGGCGAGAGAAAGTTCCCGTTAGCCGCGGACAGGTCCGCGTTTGGGCTGGGCGCCCACGTTCTCGCCCCGTGCCAAAAAGGTGTTGGGTAACGACCAGCCCCCTTACTCGTTACTCGTTACTCGTTAGACCCCAGCTCTTCCCCACGGGTCCGCGCTTGGAGGGATGCCTACGTTCTCGCCCGGAGCCAGGGTAGGGTTTTGCATCACCCTACAGCATGTCCTCCAGCCGGACGCGGAACATCTGGAAGCGCACCACCGGGACCATGAGGTTGTAGGTGTCGATGCGTCGGTTGAGTTCCGCGATCTCCTCCCGGAACGCGGCCAGGGTTTCCTCCCACCGGGCTTCCACAGTCCGACGCTCCTGCCATGTCTCGTACGCGTCGGGATCTCGTGCGTTGAGCACTTCGAGCCGGCGCATGTGCCGGTGCCAGGCTTGCCGCACTCGAACTCTCAGGTCCGCGATGTCCTCTTCCAGCGCCTTTCGCTCCTCTATCCAGCGCGGGACAAACCCCTGGTCCTTGAGGAGCCGATACGTGAGCGCGTCTTCCGGTTCCACAAAGGGGTTATGCTCCCAGACGAGGGGCTTGCCCTGAACGGAGAGGTTGTCGAACTCCCCGCGTTCCATGGCCTCCCGGATGCGTTGTTCCACCAGATCCTGCCATTCCTCCAGGGAACGGCGATCCTCGTCATCTTCCTCCCGTGGTGGTTCATCGCTGAGAATGCGCTTCCACCAGCGGAGAAGTCGGGTTTTGGCGTCGACCGCGTTTTCGTGCTCTTCCGGTCCTGTCATGGTTGGACACCTTGCGTTGGACAAAATGGTCGATACTTACCCCGTCAATCCCCACACGCGGGCGATGTGCTCAATCCGGTCTCGCACATCGCGGACGGCCATGGGCGAAGGTCCTAAAGGGTCCTCCACCCGGTCCGGATACCCGGCCAGCTGCCAAAGAGTGTTCGTGACGCCGTAGGAGAGGGCTGTGAGATCATACCCGCCCTCGAGGGTGAACACCAAACGACCGGCACACAGCTCTTGGGCCAGGTCCATGACGATCTCCGTCAGGCGGGCAAAGCCCCGCAACGTGAGCTCCATAGCCGCCAGTGGGTCCCGCCAGTGGGGATCATAGCCCGCGGACACGAAAATGATGTCCGGTTGGAACGCGCGGGCCAAGGGGACGAGAATGCGCTCGAACGCGAGAGCATACCCCTCATCTCCCACACCGCCCGGCAGCGGTACGTTGACAATGGTTCCCTCCCCGGGCCCACGGCCCCGCTCCTCGAGGCTCCCTGTGCCGGGATAGAGGGGGTATTGGTGGATGGAGAAGTACATGACCGTGGGGTCTGTCTCAAACGTGTGCTGGGTGGCATTCCCGTGATGCACGTCCCAGTCAACGATGAGCACCCGGTCGAGTCCCATGTCTGCCTGTGCGGCCCGAGCGGCAATGGCCACGTTGTTGAAGATGCAAAATCCCATGCCGTGGTCTGCCTCCGCGTGGTGGCCGGGCGGCCGGACGATCGCGAAACCGTTGTGCAGTTCCCCTTGGACCACGCGGCGTGTCAACTCGATCAACCCACCGGCCGCGTGCAAGGCCGCTTCCCACGTGCCGTCCCGCACGTACGTATCCGGGTCCAAGAACCCCTCCTCGAAGCTCATCGCGTACACGTGGTCGATGTACGCGGGCGTGTGTACCCGCTCCAACTCTGCCCGTGTGGCCGCGCGGTCGGGCACGCGAACCAGGTAGGGGGCCAGATGGCGTTCGTGCAGGGTTTCTCGGATGCGTTCTACCCGTTGGGCGTTTTCCGGGTGACCGGGCAACGTGTGGCGGACGTGGTTGTCGTTCAGGGCATAGCCGGTCTGGCGCATGGTCTTTCTCCCCTCTCGAGAGCACTGTTTTAGGGTGGGCGAAGCCCGTAACCACCCAAACTCTTTGTGACTCGTTATACCCAATCCCCGTCACCTGTAGTATAATCCGAGCGGGAAAGGACCCCAAAGATCGGGTAGGTGTTCCTGCCCGCGGTCATTGCTTGAAGGAGGAGAAACCATGGCGAAGTTGAAGGAAATCCGACATCCCCGACCGGTAACCGCTAACGAGTGGCGGAGCAAAGTCCTGGGAGCGCCTGTGCCCGTGCTCGTGGACCTGTGGGCCGAGTGGTGTGCGCCCTGCCACGCGATTGCTCCCCACCTGAATCGTATTGCAGCCGAGTACGCGGGTCGTGTGTTGGTCTACAAGCTGGATGTGGACAAATATCCGGAAATCGCTATGCAGTACGGGGTGCAGAGCATCCCCACCGTACTCTTCTTCTACAAAGGCCAGATCAAGGACGCGGTGGTTGGTGCAGCGCCCTACCAAGTGTTTCGTCAGAAGGTGGAGAACCTCTTGGCCCAGGTGCCTGAGGTGTCGGAAGAGATGGCGGATTTGGAAGTCTGAGGAGGTGGATGATGGGTCGCTTGGTGGAAGTGCCCGAGTACCCGGTGGCTGAGCAGGTGCGCGTGGACCCCCGCCGGACCGCGGTGGTGGTCGTGGACATGCAGAATGACTTTGTCAAACCCGAGGGCAAGTTGTACGTCCCCGCGGCCCAGGAAGCGATTGCGCCTATTGCTCGCCTGTTGGAAAAGGCTCGCCGTGCGGGCATGCTCATCATCTACACTCAGGACTTGCACGGCGAGGATGACCCCGAATATCGTATTTGGGGTGAGCACGTAAAAGCCGGCACCTGGGGCGCGGACATCATCCCAGAACTGGCTCCCCAGCCCGGCGACGAGATCGTGCCCAAGCCCCGGTACGACGCGTTTTACGCGTCTCGCATGGAAGATGTGTTGCGTGTGCACAAGGAAGTGGACACCCTCATCATCACGGGGACGGTCACGAACATCTGTGTGTTACACACAGCCGGCAGCGCGGCCTTGCGGTGGTACCGGGTCATTGTGCCGAAGGATGGGGTTGCGGCCCTGAACGCCTTTGACCAGGAGGCCGCGTTGCATCAAATTGACTTCCTCTACAAGGGCACCATTACCACCGTGGATGCGATTGTGCTGATGGACTGACCATCAGGGGGAGAATGGCTGTGTGTGTGGTGGATTTCGTCCGCCAACCACACAATTTCCTCCGTCCATTAGGGCATGGTGTTTGGGGAGTAGGGCGTTTTGCGGGGGAGGCGCCCAAAGCCTTCCCCGCAAAACAATACGCCTCGCATTTTTTGACTTTTGTCCAGGCCTTCCAGTACAATCCCCTATCCCTGACCGTTCTTTTAGCCCTGGCAGGGGCTTACAACCCGGGCTGTTCATCCGCCCTTCCGGTACGTCCGGAATGTGACCCCTGGCGGAGGGCAAGCTCGGCCGGGGGTAAGACCGGGGGCCTCTACAATGGGGTGGAGGCCCCCAGTGTACACCCGGAAGTGTACATGCATCAATGGCGAAGGAGGTCTTTGTTATGTCACGCATGGGACTGAGTCAAGGTGAAATCCTCGCATTGTGGGCTGTCCTCGGTGTAGCCATTTTGGGCCTTCTGTATGCTGTCTATCTTGCCCGCCAGATCTTGAGCAAAGACAAGGGTACGCCGGAAATGCAACTGGTCTGGCAGGACATCAAAGCAGGGGCCCAGGCATATCTCCGCACCCAGTTTCGTTCCCTGCTTCCCCTCATGGGGATCCTCTTCCTCCTTTTGGGACTGAGCGTTCTTGTTGTCCCTGTTAGCCCTGAGGCGGTAGAGACGTTCTGTCGAGTGCCCGAAGGGCTCAGCCGTCAGGAGCTCATGCAGTACGCCTGCTCCAATGCCACCTGGTGGATTGCGGCAGGCCGTGCGTTTTCCTTCCTCCTGGGCGCGTCCTTCTCCTTCGCAGTGGGCTACTTCGGCATGCTCATGGCCGTGGAGGGGAATGTGCGAGTCGCGTCGGCCGCGCGGCGTTCCTTCTCCGAGGCCCTGACCATCGCCTATCGTTCCGGGACCATCACCGGCATGTTGACCGTGGGTTTGGGCCTGCTGGGCGGCACCATCATCTTCATGATTTACGGCAAATCGGCCCCCGACGCGTTGTTGGGATTCGGCTTTGGCGGCTCCCTCATCGCGCTCTTCATGCGCGTGGGAGGAGGCATCTTCACCAAAGCCGCGGACGTGGGCGCGGATTTGGTGGGGAAGGTGGAGGCCGGTTTGGAAGAGGATGACCCACGCAACGCGGCCGTCATCGCGGACCTGGTGGGCGATAATGTGGGGGACTGCGCGGGCATGGCCGCGGACGTGTTCGAGTCCTTTGAGGTGACCATCGTCTCCGCGCTGATCTTGGGAATTGCTATCACCGCGCAGACCGGCGTCCTCAAGTGGATTCTCTTCCCCCTCTTTGTACGTGCTGTGGGCGTCATCTCCTCCATCATCGGCACCTATCTGGTGCGGACCGATGACGAGAAGCGGGATGCTATGGGCGCCATCAACTTCGGCTACTACGCCTCCGCGGTCATCTCCGTGTTGGGCTTTGGCCTGGTCAGCTACCTGTACATGGGGGGTGACTGGCGGCCCTTTGGCGCGACGGTTGCCGGCGTTGTGCTGGCCATTGCCATCGAAAAGCTGACCGAATACTTCACCGGCACCGAGCACTCGCCCGTCCAGGACATCGCGGATTCCACCCGCTACGGAGCGGCCACCACCATCCTCAGCGGTTTGGCCGAAGGGTACGAATCCACCGTATGGCAAGCCCTGGTCATCGCCCTCTCCATTGGCGTGGCCATTTTCCTCTTCCACGGGGAACCCTACGTCTACATCCTCTACGCGGTGGCCATGACGGGCATCGGCATGTTGACCATGACCGGCAACAACGTCTCCATGGACTCCTTTGGCCCCATCGCGGATAACGCGGGCGGCATTGCAGAACTCGCGGGTCTGGAGGAAGAGGCCATCAAAGTGTTGGACGAGCTGGACGCGGTGGGCAACACCACCAAGGCCATCACCAAGGGCGTAGCCATCGCCTCCGCGGTCATCGCCGCGGTTTCCCTGTTCGGCTCCTTCTTCACGGACACCAACCTGGTCCTCGAACGCCTGGGCAAGCCCCTCCTGGAGAGCATCAACGTGGCCGACCCGCTCATCTTCATCGGCCTCCTCGTGGGCGGAACCATCCCCTGGCTCTTCGGCGGCCTGATGATCCGGGCCGTCTCCCGGGCCGCGGGGGAGATGATCGCGGAAGTGCGGCGGCAATTCCGCATCCCCGGGCTGATGGAAGGTCGGGTGAAGCCCGATTACGCCCGCGCGGTGGAAATCTCCACCCAAGCTGCCCAGAAGGAACTCTTGCCCCTGGGCGTGATGGCCATCACCGTACCCATCATCGTGGGGCTCCTCCTGCGAGCGGAGGCCCTGGGCGCCTTCCTCGCGGGCCTCATCGTCAGTGGCCAGCTCCTGGCCGTGTTCATGGCCAACTCCGGTGGCGCCTGGGACAACGCCAAAAAACTCATCGAGGACGGGCTCCACGGCGGCAAAGGCTCCGAGGCGCACAAAGCCGGTGTGGTGGGCGACACGGTGGGTGACCCCTTGAAAGACACGGCCGGACCGGCCATGAACCCCATGATCAAGGTCATCAACCTGGTCGCGCTCATCATCGCGCCCATGATCGTCCGCTTCGACCGTTTGACCCCGCCCGTCCTTCTCTTCCTCCTCATCCTGCTGGCCGCGTTCATCTGGGCTTTGCGGATATCCAAACGTCCGGTAAGATACGACGTAGAGGAGTGACCGGGGAAACCCGGTATCGGACGTTCGCGTATCGCGCGTGGTGGACCGGAGGAACTCCGGTCCACCACGTCCGCAAAACACAGAGACCCCATGGCCCGATTTGCTGAAGTCGTCGTCAACACACACGTGCGCCACACAGCCCGGGAGCAGGAAGAAACCTACACCCCGGCAGGGCTCACCTTTCACTACAGCATCCCGCCGGACCTGGCCGACACCCTACGCCCCGGGCACCTGGTGCGCGTTCCCTTCCGGAACCGGGAAGTCCACGGCATCGTCATCGCCCTCCACGACCAAAGTCCGGTGCCCGAAACACGCCCCATCCTCGGGCTGGTCTACCCCACCCCTGTCCTCACCGAAACCCAACTCGCCCTGGCCCGCTGGATGGCCGAACATTACCTCACCCCCCTCCTCTACGTCCTCAAACTCTTCCTCCCCCCGCGGCTGACCGCGCCCCCGGAACCGGTGCTGGAGCGCACATCCTCCGGTCCCTTGCCCCCGGACCTGTCGCCGGAACAAGTGCTCCTCCTGGAGCGTTTGCGCCATGGCCCTGTGCCCGAATCCCAACTCCGTGGTGGCGGCGTGAACCTGACCCAGGATCGCATCCTCCAGCCCCTGCTCAAACGGGGGCTCATCCGGCGGAAATACATGGTCACCCGGCGTCCGCCTCAAGCCCGCCACGAAACGTTCGTCCAACTGGCCACCGATGAGGAGAACATCGCCCACATCCTGCCCCAACTGGGGCGCCACAACCCCCGCGCGGATGTCCTCGCCTTCCTCCTCTCCTGGCCCGATCCCTTGCCCACGGCCCAGCTCGTCATGGAAAACACCGGTGTCTCCCGTCAGCTCCTCAAGCGCATGGCCGAAGAGGGGGGGATTGGATATCAGCCCGGGACCACCCGGGTCATCTGGGCCAAGGAGAGGGACGTCCTGGAGCAGCAGTTGGAAGAGCTGAGCGCACGGGCGCCCGCACAGGCACGGGCTCTGCGCGCGGTCCTGGAACAGGGCAACGGCGTCTCCCTGGACGTGTTGAGGGAACAGGGCATTGACCGGGCCATCCTGAACAAACTCGCGGCTCGCGGGCTCATCCGGCTGGTGGAAGAACCCGCCCTTGTGTACCTGCGCCTTTCCCCGGAGGAAGCCGAGAACCGCATTCTGGACTTGCGGGGCACTCAGGCCCATCGCCGGGTCTTGCAGGCCCTTCAGGACGCGGATGAACCCGTGTGGTTGGGTTGGCTCCTGGCCGAGACGGGCGCGGATCGCCCCGTCATCCGGGAATTGGAAAGCGCCGGCCTGGTCCACACCGTGTCCGAGGAGGTCTTCCGGGACCCCTTGCGGCGGTATGAACTCCCCACCGAGGCCGAAACCCCGCCCCCCTTGACGCCCGAACAGCAACGGGCCTGGGACACAATCCGCCAGGCCTGGGTCACCTACCCCACCCGCAAGGACGCGTCCCTGCCCCCGGTCTTCCTCCTCCACGGGGTCACGGGGAGTGGGAAAACCGAGATCTACCTGCGCGCGGTGGCCCACGTGCTGCGGGAGGGAGGACAGGTCCTCTTCCTTGTCCCGGAAATCGCCCTGACACCCCAGACCATTCAACGGGTGGCCGCGCGGTTTCCCGGTCTGGTGACGGTTTGGCACAGCGAGCTCAGCGTGGGCGAACGGTTCGACGTGTGGCGCCGGATCATGTCCGGGGAAGCCCGGGTTGTGGTGGGGACCCGGTCTGCACTCTTTGCCCCCTATGCCCAGCTACGCCTGATCATCGTGGATGAGGAGCACGATGAGTCCTACAAGAACCAGCGGCTTCCCTATTACCACGCGCGCGCGGTGGCCATTGAGCTGGCCCGTCTGAGCCGTTGCCCGGTCATTTTGGGTTCGGCCACACCCGACGTGGTCACTTACACTCGAGCCATTCGAGGCGTCTACCGGCTTCTGCGTCTTCCCCACCGGGTGTTGGCCCACCGACGGCACTTGGAACAGCTGGCCCGGGAGAGTGGAGATCCCGCCTCCCTGGAGCATTGGCAACCCCTTTCCCAGGATATGCCCGATGTGCGCACCATCCCCTTGCCCCCTGTGCGCGTGGTGGACATGCGCTTGGAGTTGAAGGCGGGGAACCGGAGTATGCTATCCCGGCCGCTGCAAGCCGCGATCCGTGAGGCGTTGGAGAGACAACAGCAGGTCATCCTCTTCATCAACCGGCGGGGCCGGGCCTCCTTTGTCATGTGTCGGGATTGCGGTCATGTCCTCCGCTGCGACCGGTGTTCTGTCCCCCTCACCTTTCACCTGTCCGAGGAGGGGAATGGCCGGACGCGGGAGAAGGGGTATTTGCTCTGTCACCATTGCAACCGGCGCTACCCCGTGCCCGATCGGTGTCCCATGTGCGGTAGTTCGCGCATCCGCTATTTTGGTGGGGGCACCCAGCGGGTGGAGGAGGAGGTGCGGCGGCTCTTCCCGCAAGCCCGTATCCTGCGGTGGGATCGGGATACAACCCGCGGGCGGGACGCACATTGGCACATTCTCGAGGCGTTTGCCCATCATCAGGCCGACATTCTCATCGGCACCCAGATGCTGGCCAAGGGGTTGGACTTGCCTCGGGTGACGGTAGTGGGGGTGATCAGCGCGGATGAGGGGCTTTTCCTCCCCGATTTCCGCGCCGCGGAGCGCACGTTCCAGGTTTTGACCCAGGTGGCCGGTCGGGCAGGACGGGGGTTATACGGGGGTCGGGTGATCGTGCAGACGTATCACCCGGAGCACTACGCGGTGCGGGCTGCCGCGCATCACGATTACGAGATGTTCTACCGCCAGGAGATGGCTTTCCGCCGCCTGATGCATTATCCGCCCTACGCGCGTCTGGTGCGGTTGTTGTACACGCACACGCGGGAGGACCGGGCCCGTCAGGCCGCGGAGCATCTGGCTCAGGCGTTGCGCGAGGCCCTGGCTCGGGAGGGGGTTGAGGATATCTCCCTCATCGGGCCGGCTCCGTGTTTTTACACCCGCTTGCGGGGCCAATATCGCTGGCACATCATCCTGCGCGGCCGGGATCCGGTGGCCTTTCTGAAGCACTTCCCCTTGCCCCAGGGCTGGCGTCCGGATGTGGACCCGTATAACACGTTGTAGGAGGTGGACCGCCGCGAGGGGGACAGCCTATGTCCCCGCCCTCAACCCCCTGCCTTGCGCCCACTCACGTAAACTCCGCGATGAGCATCCCCGCGAGGATGAAGCTTCCCCCCACCACAACCCGTAAGGTGATGGGTTCCTGGGCCAGGAGGAAGCTGAACAGGGCCGCGAACACCGGTTCCATGCTGAAGATGAGCGCGGTGTGGGAAGGGGAGGTGTACCGTTGGGCCACGGTCTGGACGGTAAAGGCCAAAGTGGAAGCCAACAGGCCGGTGAACAGGGCCGCCCAAATCACATGGGACGCGACCGGCGGCCAAGGCCATTCCCACACGCGACTGAACACCCCCGCCAGCAACGCGGTGGTCACCAACTGTCCCAGGGTCAAGCGCAAAGGCGCGTGGCCCCGCACCAGATGCCCGGTGATGAGGATGTGCAGAGCGAACGCGATGGCACAGAAGAAGACCAGCACATCCCCCAGCTGGGGCCGCAAATCCCGGTTCAGGGAGAGGAGGGAGAGCCCGACCGTGGCCAGGAGAACGCCCATCCAGATGCTCCGTTCCGGCATACGGCGGGTGACCAGGGCAGTGAACGTGGGCACCAGGATCACGGAAAGTCCGGTGATGAACCCCGCCTTCGCGGGGGTTGTGTAGCGGAGCCCGAACGTTTGGAACCCATACCCCGCGATGAGGATGAGGCCCAAGAGAGCTCCTGCCCGGATGCCGGTGCGCTTTCCCTCCCTGGCCCCTCGCAACAGGGGAAACGTGCGTTCCAGCCAGGGGAGGAGGAGTAACAGGCTGACCGTGGCAATGGAGAAGCGGATGAAGAGGAACGCGAACACCGGGAACGCGGCCACGGCTTCCTTCACCATGACGAACGTGCCCCCCCAGATGGCCACGACCAGGAGCAAGGCCATGTCGGCTATCCAGCGTCGGCTCATGGGCCACTTCCCCATCGGTCCAGCTCCCGCTCCACCGTCTGGACCAGGCTTTCCGCGCGGAGGGTGGGGAGGGTGTAACACGGCGCGGCCAGGACATCGGCCAGTTGCTGGGCCAGCCCCCGGTCAAACGCGGGGTGTTCCATGTTGATGACCACGGATTGGATGCCCGCTTCGCGGATGACCGCGGCCATGCGCAGGGCCTCCTCCTGGGGGGGCAGTCCGGCCATGCTCACGTTGCCCGCGCCATCCGTCAGGAGAATCATCAAAGGTCGTATTTCCGGATCGCGGCGCCGGGCCGCGGTGAGGACTTGATAGGCCACGTACAGACCGCTGGAGAGGGGTGTTTTCCCGCCCACGGGCACATCTTGCAAGGCCTTTTGGGCCAGTTCCACACTGGACGTGGGGGGCAGGATGACCCGGGCGCGGTTGCGCTGGAACACGATAAGCCCCACCTTGTCCCGGCGCTGGTACGCGTCCACCAACAGGGACATGACCGCGCCTTTGGTGGCTTCCATGCGCTCCGACGCGGCCATGGACCAGGACGCATCCACGACAAAGAGGATGAGGTTGGCGGCCCGGCGGACACGGACCTTCTCCTGCAGGTCCTGTCGTTCCAGGGCCAGGGCCAGGTTCCCCTTTTCCCGGTACTTTTGGTACGGCGCGGCCTGCCGGATCGTCGCGTCGAACGCGATGTCCCGCGGGCGCCCACGGACCGGCCGGGCCTTGATGTAACGGCCTCGTTTGCGCTGGGCCAGGGTGGGACTGCGCTTGCCGGCCACGTGACGGGTCATGCGATCCATGCGTGTGTCCAGCCGTTTGACTTTGAACGTCTCGCCCAGGTCTACCCCTTCCAAGGGGTCACTTTCGTTGCCCCGGGTCGGCGCTCGGCCCTGTTCCTGTAGGTGCCGACCGGTCGAAGGACGGTCGTGCCCTTCCCGGTCGGAGTTCACACTTTTTTTGAGGGGACTTCCTCTACCTGCTCTTGGGATGGGTCCACATCACCGGCCGGGCCGTCACCGGTGCTCTGCTCCATTTGTTCCTCAATGTGCCGGAGTCGTTGTTCCAGGTGCATGAGTTGGGTGCTCGTGTCCTGGAAGGGCTGGCGCTTGAGGCGGTGGGGTAGGGCCAGTTCCGCCGCGAGGAGGATGTCCCGCTGGCTGATGCGGAGCCGTCCTTCAAACGCGGCGTGGGCTTGGGCTGCCTTGAGGATGGTCAGATCCGCGCGGTGTCCGTCCACTTCGAATTCCGCGGTGAGCGCGGCAATGGTGAACAAGTCCCGGTCCGTGTACCTGACCATGGGAAGGCGCCGTCGGGCTTCCACAATGCGACGGGAGAGTTCCTCCTCTTGGGGACGCCACTGTTCGTAGAAGCCCTG
Source organism: Chloroflexota bacterium (assembly GCA_013154135.1). Taxonomy (GTDB): domain Bacteria; phylum Chloroflexota; class Anaerolineae; order JAADDB01; family JAADDB01; genus JAADDB01. Next base: position 4,380 of record JAADDB010000062.1, on the reverse strand, counting down.
GGGATCTTGCTCGAACGCGATGCGCCGACGGATGATTTCCACCCGCGCTTCCGGGTTGTGCACGCCCACGATGTCCACGGCCAGGCCAAAGCGGTCCAGCAGTTGAGGTCGCAGATCCCCCTCCTCCGGGTTCATGGTGCCCACGAGGATGAAGTGCGCGGGGTGGGAGAAGGAGATGCCTTCCCGCTCCACGATGTTCACGCCCATGGCCGCCGCGTCCAGGAGCAGGTCCACCACGTGGTCGTCCAGCAGGTTGACTTCGTCCACGTAGAGGAGTCCCCGGTTGGCCGCGGCCAGGATGCCGGGTTCGAAATGGCGCTCGCCGTACTTGATGGCCTTCTCAATGTCCAATGTGCCCACCACCCGGTCTTCCGTGGCGCTGACCGGAAGGTCCACAAAGGGAGTGGGTTTTTCCGCGACGGGGAGCACTTCCCCCCGTTCCAGCCGAGCCCGACAGTTATCGCACATGAGCGCGGGGTTGTCCGGGTCGCAGTTGAAGGGACAATCGGCCACCACGCGGATTTTGGGCAACAGCGCGGCCAGAGCTCGGGCCGCGGTGCTCTTCGCGGTCCCTCGTTCCCCGCGGATGAGAACCCCGCCGATTCCGGGGTTGATGGCGTTGAGGATCAACGCCCGCTTCATCTTCTCCTGGTTGACAATAGCAGTAAACGGAAAAATCTGGCGTATCATTACCATCCCTCTCTTGAGAGAACTGGTTGTCTAACGAGTAACGAGTAACGAGTAATGGACTTGTTCGTCCGCGCTTTTCGGCCGGGTGGTGTTCGTCCAGGGGGGAGAACGTCGGCCCCTGCCGAGGCGCGACTCCGCCCGCGCTCAAGGTACGACCGAATTTTGGCCGTGGATCAGGACATCCACGCGCATGAGTCCCTGTTCTACCGACGTGCGCAAGGGGAAATGCGCCTTGCGCACAATACGTAATACGCGCTCGTTGTCCGGTTGGATGTACGCGTAGAGCACCCGGATTCCCTGTTCTGCCGCGTGTCGGGCCAATTCCCGCAGGAGCCGGGTGCCCAATCCCTGGCCCTGGAAGTCATCCCGCACCACTACGGCCGCTTCAGCCCATGTGTTCTTCTCCGGGTCGCGCACATAATGAGCGCTACCCACAATGTCCCCGTTGTGTACTGCGACCAGGGCTGCTCCCCGCTCCGGCGGCACGTAGAGCACCTCACTCACCCGCCGAAGGAGCTCCTCCGGCGGGGGGTCGGGGATGGGAATGTGAAAACGCCTGTAACGGGTCTCCGGGGAAAGGCGCCGCACGAAGTCCAGGAGTTTGGGCCGGTCGTCCGGCGTGACCGGCCGGATGAGGACTTGGATGCCTTTGGCCGTGCGGACGATGCGGCCCTTTTCCCGATCTGAGGACGTCATGCGCCCTTCCACCGGGGTTTTCTCTTTTCCACGAACGCGTGCATGCCCTCTTTCTGGTCTTCGGTGCAGAAAAGGGTGTAGAAGAGAAGGCGTTCGTGTTGGAGCCCCGCGTCCAAGGTGCTGTTGAACGCGTAGAGTACGGCTTCCTTGCCGAAGCGCACGGCCAAGGGCGCACGGGACGCGATCTTGGCGGCCAGTTTGATGGCTTCGTCCAGATAGGTCTCCACCGGGAAGACGTGGTTGACCAGGCCGAATTGGGCCGCCTCCTGGGCTGTGAGACGTCGGTCGTTGAGGACCATTTCCATGGTCAAGTACTTGCCGATGGTCCGGGCCAGGCGTTGGGTGCCCCCCGCACCGGGGATGATGCCCAGGTTGATCTCCGGTTGCCCGAAGACCGCGGTCTCGCTGGCGATGATCATGTCGCAGGCCCAGGCCAATTCCGCGCCTCCACCCAGCGCGTAGCCGGAAACGGCCGCGATGACGGGCTTTTGGGCCAGCGCGACGGCATCCCAGCCGCTGATGAAGGGCGCGTTCTTCATTTCCACCGCGGTCTTCTCCATCATCTCCTTGATGTCTGCCCCCGCGGCGAAGGCCTTGTCATTCCCTGTGATCACAATAGCCCGGACACTGTCATCCTGGTCCAGTTCCCGGAAGGCAGCAGCCAACTCCTGCAGGACCTGCAAGTTCAACGCGTTGTACTGCTTGGGGCGGTTCAACCGCACCAGGGCCACTCCTTCCGCCGGCCGTTCAATGATGAGATACGTGTAGGGCATGGGACACCTCCGGATAAAAAGTAACGATTGATGAGTAAGGGGTGCGGGTTTGTTTGGCGTTCAGGGGTTGCCGACTCTTGTCCGTCGGCCCCTCACACCATCACCTTCCCCCCGTCCACGTGATATGCCTGACCGGTGATGTAGGTGGCGCCGTCGGACGCGAGGAAGAGGACCAAGGCCGCCACTTCCTCCGGACGCCCCAGGCGCTTCAGGGGGATCTCCCGTTTCCACTTCTCCATCATGGCCGGGTTTTCCCGCGCCGCCGCGGTCATGGGGGTGATGATGACCCCCGGACACACCGCGTTGACCCGAATGCCGTACTCGGCCAGTTCTCTGGCAGCTTCCTTGGTGAACCCCACAATGGCTGCCTTGCTCGCCGCGTACGCACTTCGCTGGTATAGGGGGATGGCTTTGCCCGCGATGCTGCTCATGTTGATGATAACACCACTTCGCTGTTTGACCATGATCCGCGCGGCCGCCTGGGTGCCCAGGAACACCCCCCGCGCGTTGACGGCCATCACCCGGTCCCACATCTCCACCGGCATTTCCAACACCGAGGCGTGGGGCTCAATGCCCGCGTTGTTCACCATCACATCCACCTGGCCCCACTCGTCCACCGCTTGCTGAACCAGCCGGAACACCACGTCGGGTTCGGAGATGTCTCCCACATGGGCAAGGGCCGTGCCCCCGACTTCTTGAATGAGTTGGACGGTCCTCTCCGCCCGTTCCCCGACCAGGTCGTTGACCAGGACGTACATGCCCTGCTGAGCCGCGGCCAGGGCAATGGCCCGCCCGATCCCCTGACCGCCTCCGGTCACGATGAGCACTTTGTCCCGCAACTCCGGATAAAGGGGCATTCTCCCGACCTCCTAATATCCCTCCCACACCCGCGCGCCCGGTACCGGCTCCCCTTGGGCGAGGACCTCCTCCACGCTGAAGGGCGTGGGATGGGCTAAGTAAGCCTCAGTCGTCTCCCGGCCTGCCTCGATCATCTCGTCAATGTGGTGGAAATCGGTGAAGGGGAGATCGTCGAAGGCGCGGATGTGGATGTGATGCATCTCAATGTGCGGGTCCGCGGCCGCGCGGCCGATGTCCCGCAGCAGGGATTGGACGACGAAAGTGTCCAATACTCGCTTGAGGATGTTCACAACGCCGTGGACGGGCTCGCGCGGTTCGCCCCCATAGCCCACGTTTATCACGTACAGGGTCGTGGCCCCCTTCTCCATGGCGATGCCCGCGGGCACGGCCGCCACCACCCCGCCATCCACCAGTTGGAGCCCGTGGTATTCAACCGGAGGGTGGATGCCGGGCACAGACGCGCTGGCCACAATTGCATCCTCCAGGGGCGCGGTGGGATCCTCACCGAAGAGGTACAACCGGGCCGTGCGCAGGTCCACCGCGGTGAGGTAACAGGGGATTTTCAGGTCGCCGAAGGTGCGTACCCCGGGCGGGAGGTGGCGTCGGATGAGCTGTCGTATGCCGTAGCCGGGGAAGAAACTGTCGGCTCCCAGGAGGACCCGCAGGGCAATGGTGAACACATTGCCCGGGTACACCACGTGTCGTTTAGCCTGGTGCCACAAGTGTGCCAACTCCTCCATATTCGCGTCCGGGCCGCGTGCCGCGACATACGCGGCATTGATGGCTCCGGCCGACGTGCCTACCAGCAAATCCGGCCGGATGCCCTTTTGGAAGAGGACGTCCAATGCCCCCACCTGCAAGGGCCCTCGATTCCCCCCACCGCTGAGCACGAACGCGATCATATCTCCCTCCCCGACGTCGGTCCTTTGGCTTCTTTGTGGCTGCGTCCCTTTATAACACAAGCTGGGAGGGGACCAAAAATGGGATGCAATGCGTGACGTGAGCCCTCATGCAAAGGAACCTTAGTCGGTACCTGGCTGAGGCTGTTAAACCCTATCCGGGTCCGGGGGAGAACATCGGATCCCCGCCGAGGCCCGGCCCCGTCCGCCGCCAATGGGGACTTTTCCCGCCAGCCCGGTATTGAAGGGCGCAGCCCCCGGCCAGCTCCCACCAAAAACTCTCTCTATGGACGGGGCGAGAACATCGGTACCCCGCAGAGGTGCGGCCCCGCCCGCCGCCGAGGTACGACTGAGATTTGTCCGTCAATAGGATGAATCTCACTCAACGGCCAAAGGTAAGAATTTGTTGATTTGATTTCTCTCCGGAGAAAACAGTTTTGTGTGCGTGGTGGGCGGGCGAAGCC
>JAADDB010000155.1 GCA_013154135.1 Chloroflexota bacterium | reverse complement strand
GGGCTCTGTTCGGAGGGACGTGACCGGCCGAGTATCGCCACACCCGGCCCACAATGCCCCCCAGCCAACCCCTTACTCGTTACTCGTTACGTATTAGCAACAAAAAAGGCCATGTGGACGCAGGGCCCACATGGCCTTTCACCGGGGACGTATTTCCACGCGTCCCCGCAATTCCCTCATTCTCGCGTGCCGCGAGACGCATTATTCAGCCAGTCCGGTAATCTCCGGTTCACTCTCCCGTTCCTGACCGTTGCGGGACATGTCCGTCTGCTGGGGTCCTTCAGGCGCGGGCAGAGCGCCCGCCTTTTCCTCACGCAACGCGTGCTGGATGACCTCGTCGATCTCATCCACCAGCACGAACCGCATCTCGTCCCGCACCTCTTCGGGCACATCCTCCAAGTCGGGCTCGTTGCGCTTGGGCAAGATGACGCACTTCAAACCGGCCCGATGCGCGGCCAGGACCTTTTGCTTCACCCCACCAATGGGCAACACCTTGCCCCGCAGGGTGATCTCCCCGGTCATGGCCACATCCGAACGCACCGGTCGGTTGGTGAGCAAGCTCACCATCGCGGTGACCATGGTAATGCCCGCGCTGGGCCCATCCTTGGGGATGGCCCCGGCCGGCACGTGGATGTGAATGTCACTGCTCTCGAACACATCCTCGTCAATGCCGAAGTCCGCGGCCTTGGAACGCACGTAGGAGAGGGCAATCTGGGCGGACTCCTTCATCACGTCCCCCAGCTGACCGGTCAGGATGAGGTTGCCCTTCCCCTTCATGCGGGTCGCCTCCACAAAGAGGATGTCCCCGCCCGTGGGCGTCCAGGCCAGACCAGTGGCCACGCCAGGGCGTTCCACCCGCTCGGCCGCGTCGAAGAAGTACTTAGGCCGGCCCAGGTACTCGCGCACCTTCTCCGGCGTGATGATCTCCTTCTCCGCCAACTCGCCCGCCGCGATCTTCACCGCGACCTTGCGGCACACGCTACCGATCTCCCGTTCCAAATTCCGGACACCCGCTTCCCGCGTGTACTCCCGGATGATGGTCCGCAGAGCCTCTTCGGTGAACTCGATCTCCTCCTCCCGCAGCCCGTTGACCTTCATCTGCCGCGGGATGAGATACCCTTGGGCGATCTTGATCTTCTCGTACTCCGTGTACCCGTCCAGGTGGATCACCTCCATCCGGTCCAGGAGCGCGGGCGGGATGGTGTCCAGGATGTTCGCGGTCGCGATCCAGAACACCTCACTCAGGTCGAAATCCACGTCCAGGTAATGATCCCGGAACGCGTGGTTCTGCATGGGGTCCAGGACCTCCAGCAGTGCGCTGCTGGGATCTCCCCGCCAATCCGCGCCGATCTTGTCCACCTCGTCCAGCATGAAGACGGGGTTTCGGGTGCCGACTCGTTTGATGGCCTGGATGATGCGGCCGGGCATGGCGCCGATGTAGGTGCGCCGGTGTCCCCGGATCTCCGCCTCATCCCGCACGCCACCCAAGCTCATGCGGGTGAACTTGCGGCCCAGGGCCCGGGCAATGGACTTGCCCAAGCTCGTCTTACCCACACCCGGCGGTCCCACGAAGCAGAGAATGGCACCGGCCGCGCCCCGCTCCTCCGGGTCGGCCTCAATGCCCCGCTCCTTCACCAGCTTGCGGACGGCCAGGTATTCCAGGATGCGCTCCTTCACCTTCTCCAGGTCGTAGTGGTCCTCATCCAGAACCTTGCGCGCGTGCTCGATGTCCAGGTTATCCTCGGTCAACTTGTTCCAGGGGAGCTCGACCAGCCAGTCCAGATAGGTCTTGATGACCCAGTACTCCGCGGCCTGGGGAGGCATCTTCTCCATGCGGGCCAATTCCCGCAGAGCTTCCTTCTTCGCCTCCTCGGTCATGCCCGCGGCTTCGATCTTCTGGCGATATTCCTCGATCTCCCGCTGTTGCTCGTCTTCCTCGCCCAGTTCCCGTTGGATAGCCTTCATCTGCTGGCGGAGGAAGAACTCCCGTTGCGCCTTCTCCATCTCCTCGCGCGCTTCGGACTGGATCTTCTGACCCAATTCCAGCACTTCCAGCTCCCGGCTGAGGAGCTTGACCAACAGGCGCATCTTCTCCTTCAGGCTGTCCACCTCCAGGAGGTTCTGGGCGTCTTCCATTTCTATGCGCGCGTTGGACGCGAGGAGGTAGGTCAGGTAACGGGGGTCATCCACCCGCTCCAGGAACTCGATGACCTCCTCCGGGATGTTGGGCAGGTACTGGACCAGCTTCTGCGCCAGGTCGATGAGGGTCCGGCGCAGAGCTTCCACCTCCACGTCATCCCCGTCGGGGACGTCCGGCGCGACGGTCACGTGCGCCTTCAAGTAAGGCTCTGTCGCGGTCCAGTAGTCGATCTTGATGCGTTCCAATCCCTGGACGACGACCTGAAGGGTGTCGTCCGGAGCCTTGACGACTTTCAGGATCTGGGCTGCGGTGCCCGTTGTGTATACTTCATCCGGACCGGGCAGCTCGATGCTTGGATCCTTCATCGCGACCAGCCCGATGATCCGGTCCCCTTCCATGGCTTCTTCGATGAGCTTGACCGACCGCGGAATCCCCACCGTCAACGGCAGGACGGTGAAGGGCAAGGCCACCGTGTTCCGCAGGGGGAGGATCGGCAGCTCTTCCGGAATATGTGTTCCCTCTTGTGTATCCTTCTGCCAACCGAACATGCTCATTTCACCTCTCTTCCCATGCTTTTGATGTTCTTTTCTTGTCCTCTGGTGATGTGTTGTGTGGGGAGCGGATTCTGTCCACTCTCCTCACACGTCGCTTCATTCCTCATTCCGAAGGAACTATTGGACTTTGGACAGACGATCCCGGCTGACGGACAAAACTCGGTCGTACCTCGGCCGCGCACGGGTCCGAACCTCGGCGGAACGCTCACGTTCTCTCCCCGTGTCAGAAAAGGGTTTTTGGTGGACGGGCGAAGTCCGCCCCCAAAACTCGTCCGATGTCTCCGTCAATCAGCCAACGGAAACGTCTGTTCAACGTTTCATCTACACTTTACTGTACGTATCCCAACAGGCATTAGGTTCCGCGGGCAGGACGCGGATTGGACGAGTGACGACCGACGAACGACAAACGACGACCGACGACCGACGACCGACCACCGACCAACGACTACGGTTGCCACCCCTTAATCGTTACTCCCTCCGCCTCACAACATTGGCCTACCCGAGGCCAATCCACTCTACCCGCCAACCCCTTAATCGTTAATCGTTACTCGTTAATCGTTACTCACTACTCCCCCGTTCTCTTCTCGTGGAAATCCTGCACTTCGAAGACGAAAATCTGGGTGTTCGGATCGCGCCACGCGTCCATAGGAAGTCCAGCTTTTAGACTCAGCTGCTCTAAAAACGTTACCTTGTCGGGGATTTTCTCCCACACTTGGGGGAGGAAGAGACCCCGATAGCCGTTGTTCACCAGGAGCAAACCGTGTTTGCCCGGGATGATCTTCTCCAACAACTCTTCCGGCGTCCGGTATTCCAAGGGCATGGGCGGCGTCAGGACGGAGACTTCGATGTCCGTGTAGGGCAGTTCCTCCGGCCGCATGGGCGGGAAACGGGGGTCGGCCAGGGCAGCCTTGATCGCGTTATCCCGCACGTCAAGGGCCAGGGGCTGGTGGGCAATCACCGAGCCAATGCAGCCGCGCAGGTTCCCCCCCTGGGTGAGGGTGACAAAGGAGGCACCTTTCCGGCGCAGGGCCGGGGGTAAGGCCTCCAAGTCCGGCTCGTACACCCTCCCGCGCAGGAGGGTATCCTCCAACGTCCGACGGGCAATGCGCACCAGAATCTGTCCTTCTTCCTCGCTCAATCGCGGCACCTCATACGTGGTCATTCTCCGTCCTCCTTTGGCCAGGCTTGATTGACCGGCTGATGGGCCGATAAGAGTGGATAGGCTCTCCAGTCGCGTGGCCAGGTTCGGGGTTTATTCCGCGTACGCGACCGCGGCATAGCCCACAACTCGGCTTTTATCCCCGGCCGTGTCCCCGGAATTCCGATAGTCCAGCAAATGGGGTGTCCAGCCAAGACGCCGGGCAATGCCCATCAGGGCCATAATGGGCAACAAACCACACGCTTCTCCCTCGCGCACCCGGTCCAAATCCCCCTTGAGGACCGCGTCGAGGAAGGCCAAATCCAACTCCCGAGCTGTCCAGTAATCATGATAGTGACTCAGGTCGGAGCTCACCACTACGATGGCGTTAGGATCGGATTGGATGAGCTCGGTGAGGGTGGGTAACGCCTCAAAGGGATCCACTTCCCCAAACAGCATGGGCACAATGCGCAAGGCATTGGGAAAGACGGTCTGCAGGAAAGGCAATTCCACCTCTAGCGAATGCTCGGGCACATGGGCTTCGTTGTGAGGCAAGAAGGGACGCCCATGAGCCAAGAGGACGTCGACGATCTCGCTGGCCACGGGCACTGTGCCCAAGGGTGTAGCAAAGCCCTGGAAAGTGGCCACTGCAATGCCGGGCACGTACACGTAATGGGCCGGGCCCATGAGGTAGACGGTGCGCGGGCGCGCGGGCAGGCCGGCCAAGGCTTTAAACGCGTACCCGGCCACCGGTCCACTGTAAATGTATCCCGCGTGAGGGGCAATGACCGCGCGTACACTCCCCAAGTCGGGCACTTGAGCCTGCGCCAGGAATGCCAGCACCATCTGGCGCAGTGTCTCGGGATCCGCGGGATAGAACGTGCCTGCCACCGCAGGCGGGCGAATGACCGTGTCCTGTATTCCTGTGAATCGCATAGCTAACCTCCCTTTTCCCTTTCCCCTCAACCCTCCACGCGGTTATGGCAACGCTCTCTCTGGTGAACGACCTGCCTCGTGGTCACATGAAGGTCACTGAGATGGGAAAGTGGATACCTACGGGTCCAGCTTTATTCTAGCGAGGTTCCGTTAGAATTTTATTTGAGCGAGGTAGATCTTACATTAGAACGAGTAACGAGTAACGATTGACGATTAAGAGGGGTAGGCCGGATTTCGCCTTCGTCGCCCCGTACTAGGCAGGCGCACGGCCATGCTCCCTACCGTTCGTGGACCGCGATGTGCGGTCATGTCCGCCTACCCGTGCCTGATGGACGGACAAAACTCGGTTGTACCTTGGCGGCGGACGGGTCCGCACCTCGGTGGGACGCCGATGTTCTCGCCCCGTGCATAGAGAGAGTTTTGTGTGCGTGGTGGCCGGGCTT